>CALPVM020000050.1 GCA_943327015.2 Akkermansia muciniphila | reverse complement strand
GAAATTGATGGCGTGCTGCGTCCTAGTCGCTGCCTGGCTGATTTTGTGGCGCCCAAAGGTGTGGCTGCAGATTACGTGGGTATGTTTGCTGTAACCACCGGAATAGGCGCAGATAAAAAAGAGCAGCAGTTTTTAGCTGCACATGATGATTATTCATCCATTATGTTTAAGGCATTGGCAGACCGTTTGGCGGAGGCCTTTGCAGAAGCGATGCACCAACGAGTTCGCACAGACTTGTGGGGCTATGCAAGCCAAGAGCAACTCGCAGCAGATGCGCTGATTGCTGAAAAATACCAGGGCATACGCCCGGCACCAGGTTATCCCGCATGCCCGGACCATAGCGTTAAAAAAGACATGTTTGCATTAATGCAGTGCGAAGAGATTGCCATGGGTTTGACCGAAAGTTTGGCTATGACACCGGCCGCCAGTGTAAGTGGCTTTTATTTGGCGCACCCACAAAGTTGTTACTTTAATGTGGGTAAGGTTGGAGAAGATCAAGTACAGGATTTGGCACAACGCAGCCAAACAGAGGTGAAGGCACTGAAGCGACTAATTGCGCCCAACTTGTAATTTTTAAGTGTTGGTCAGCAATAAAAACGAACGATAACAAAAAACGTGCAAGAATCGCGCAATATAAAACGCGATGTCTTTACTATACCTTGACCATTTTGGGCTGAAAAAGCCGCCTTTCAAGATCACCCCTGATCTTGACTTTTTCTTTGCTGGCGGACGTCGCGGTGACGTGCTTACCGCGTTGTTGCACGTAGCCCGGCACGAAGAAGGCATCATTACCGTGGTGGCTGAAGTGGGGAGCGGCAAGACTTTAATCTCTCGCCTGATGATCAGCCAATTGGGTAACGATGTATGCACGGTGTATTTGTCGAACCCCTGTTTTTCGCGCGACGAAATATTGAGTGCCATAGGGCGTGATTTAGGGCTGACAGATTTACCCGCTTCAACCGAGGCCAAATTATCTGCTTTGCACAATGAGCTGCTTAGGCGCCATGCCCAAGGGCAGCGTGTGTTACTGGTGGTCGATGAGGCACACGCCATGCCACCAGAGTCTTTGGAAGAAGTGCGCTTGTTGTCTAACTTGGAAACCGGTAGCCATAAGCTGGTCAACATCATGCTGTTTGGGCAACCGGAGTTGGATGAACTTTTGGCCGATCGGCGCTTGCGCCAAGTGCGTGACCGGGTCATACACCGCTTTGAACTAGAGTTTTTACCACCAGCAGAAGCCGGCGCTTACATTGACCACCGCTTGAGAGCCGCAGGTTGGAAGGGCGGTGTTTTATTTGAAAGTAAAGCACTGGCACTGTTGGTAAAAGAGTCGGGTGGGCGCGCCAGACGCATCAATTTGTTGGCAGATAAAGCATTATTGGCAGCGTATGCACAAGGCGCAACCCATGTGGAGTTGGCGCATGTGGACTCTGCATTACAAGACTTGCATGCTGATTTACCCAAAAGAGTACCGGTAAAAGGCGTTTGGCGTGAAAGAATTTTATGGGCTGGGTGCGCGGCAGTTTTCGCCAGTGTTTTGACAGCTGGTGGTGCCTGGTGGCTTGGTTCATCGGAGGTCAAGAGTAGTTATTTGGCAACTGGTGCTGGCGTGCTTGCGGGCGATGCAAATACCAATAACCCGACCAACACAAATAGCAAGCCCATCATGCCAAACCCAGTTACGCAGACGATCGGGATGCCTGCTATTGAGAGTGACTCTGCGGTGTTGAATATGTATTTAGAGCAGACCCAAAAGCAACTCATCAACCCGTCTACCAAGGTGTTTACCATACAGCTTGCAGCTATACCGCGTGATGCCAACGTAGCCAAGTATCTTAATAGGGCTGGTCAATATATGGGTTCTACTATGGTGTTTGCGCAATTAAGTTCTTACAATGGTAAAAAATATATAGCGGTTTACTATGGAGACTTTCAGACGGCTGCAGAAGCCACCCGAGTCATTGCCAAGTTACCTTTGGCATTGAAAAGCAATAAGCCGATTTTGAGAACATGGGCCAATATCCGTTTGGATAAAGCAAGTCAATGAATGTGTATCCAACAATGAGCGTGAGTAGAACGCACCTGTCGTGTTTGACTTGGTGTGCTGGACTATTGCTTGCGGGCTGCGCTGCGCCGCCTGCGCCGCCGATTTCCACTGGCCATATCAAGCCTGCGCCCCCAGTCGTTGGCAAGCCCCCAGAGTTTGCAACATCAGCCCCGTTACCCAAGCCGCCGCGACCCCAGCCCAAGCAAGAGGTCTATACCGTGGTCATGCAAAACGTGAGTGTGCAGGACATGCTGTTTGCGTTGGCACAAGATGCAAAATTGAATGTAGATATACATCCCGCGATTAAAGGTAGTGTCACCATGAATGTGCGTGACCAAACTTTGCCCGAAATTTTGGACCGGGTGGCAAAGCAGGTTGATTTGCGTTATGAGATGCAGGGGCGCAACTTATCGGTAGTGCCCAATTTGCCGTACCTCAAAAATTACCGTATTGACTATCCAAACATATTGCGTGATATCAATACTTCCATAAGTACGTCTACCAATGTGGCTAGTACAGGCACCGCAGCCGGTGTTACCGGCAGTGGCGAGGGAAGCAACTCGTCAACCAGCAGCATTAAGAACACATCTAACAACAGGTTCTGGGAAACGTTGGTTGCAAATATTAGCGACTTGTTGCGCGAAACTGATAAATTGGTACCGTCTGCAGCGACGCCCGCGGCAATAGCAGCACCCACCAACACATCCTCAGCCCAGCCAGCGGGTTCAACAACGGCACCTGCCACCGCAGCAACGGCACCTCCAGCCAGTGGTGCAGCCGCTCTATCTGGATCCTTGTACAAAGAGGCAGCATCTGTTATTGCCAATTCTGAAACCGGGATTATTGGGGTCAGGGCGACCCAGAGCCAACATGCCAAGGTGGGTGAGTTTATTGATCGCGTGATGCGTTCCGCGCGCAGACAGGTACTGATAGAGGCAACCATCGTGGAGGTTGATTTATCTACACGATTTCAACAGGGTATAGATTGGTCTTTACTGCGTACAGGTGGTCTAGCCACTGATAATGGTATTGTGATCCGGCCCAGTGGACCTAATACTGGGATGCAAACCGGTGGTGTTGTGAGTGGCTTGCTTACACTAACCCGTACCGACACTAATTTTTTTGATGGGCGTGACCTGATGGTAATGCTCACGATGTTGGAGTCTTTTGGAAATTTGCGTGTACTTTCCAGCCCGAAAATATCGGTATTAAATAACCAAAGCAGTGTGCTTAAGGTGGTTGACAACAAAGTTTATTTTAATATTACGGTTACACCGGGAGAATTCGACGCCACCACGGGCAAGCAAACCAAGGCACCTTTGTATAACACCAACATCAATACCGTGCCGATTGGTTTCTTAATGAGTGTGACGCCACAAATAAGTGAGACCAATGAAATTACCCTTAACTTGCGCCCGACCATTAGCCGCATTACTGGTTATGCCACGGATCCGAATCCGGTGTTGATTCAAAATCAGCAGACTAATCGTATTCCCGAAGTGCAAACGCGAGAAATGGAGTCTGTGCTCCGGGTGCGCTCGGGTGGCGTGGCTATTTTGGGTGGACTGATGCAGGACTCGCGCAATAACAACAGTGATGAGGTTCCTGGCTTGAACCGGTTGCCGATGTTTGGAAACTTGTTCAAGTACCGTGACGAGGGAAGCAAAAAAACAGAATTGGTGATTTTTTTGCGTCCTACAGTATTGCAGGATTCTGGCGATGATGGTGTGCTTAGCCAATACCAGTCAACCTTGCAAAACGCGCTGGATGGCATGGCCGACAAGCCTTCCGCTACAGCGTTTGAGTTCCCATTTTCGGCAAATAAACCATGAGTTTATTGCTAGACGCCCTTTACAAAGCCAGCAAAGACAAGGAAAAAGCGGCTGAGCTGGCGCTGGTACCCCGGCAAGAGGAGGTTCAAGCGACGTCAGAGATTGCGTTAGCACCCCCAGAGCCCCCCGCAGTGCCTGCATTGAGCACAACGTTTCCACAAGAATTTCAGCTAGAGCTGCCGAAGCCCTTTGAGTCATTGCCAGAGCCAGCAACACCTGTAGTCACCCCAGTCACGCCAGAAACTCCATATCCAAGTTTAGAACTGGAGCTAGAACCTCGGGTGGAAGACTATAAAAAAGAAGTTGCGCAAGAATTGGCGATAGAGGTTGTAACCAGTCCTGAGCCACTACCCATACCTAAAATACAACCACAATCGCTACAGCAAGATACCGACCTCCCTGCTATGGCGGCTGAGGAGCCGGTGCAAGTTCAAGTTCCCACAGAATCTGCCCAGATCAGCCCCGACCCAGTACCCGAAGGCGCTAAACCAACCCGTCCTAATCCGGTAAAGCCAACAGTATCTGAAGCAATTAAGCAGCCTGGAAAAATTGCTCAAATTATGAGCCGCAGTACCAAAACTACATCAGGAACGATGCCACAAAACAAGAGAATGCTTGTGTTAGGTGGCCTGGCTGTAACCATGTTGATGACGATGGGCATGTTGTTTTGGTATGAGGGGCATCTTTCCGCTGTGCAAACACCGATAGCTGCTGTGGACCTCCAGCCTGTGCACATCGAAGAAGCGCCACCGGCGGTGCCAGAAGAAGTGGTTCAAATGGTTGACTCTGCGATAAGTACGCCAAGGTTGGTTGCGGTAGAGACAAACTCCGGGCAGAACAAACGTCCCCAAAAAAGCGAAACCACAACTACGCAAGTCGCGCAGCAAGAGTCAACTCCCTCCCCGAATATACCTATGGAAGGGGTGGTCCTGCCGCAGCCTGCCGGAGCGAAAACAAGGCAGGGACTTATAACTGCCACCGTTAAACCCAACCATTTGGCAAATGCATATGCCGCGTTGGTAGATGGTAGGTTGGAAGAAGCCAGCCAATCGTATGCCAAAGTACTGCAAACCAATTCTTACGAACCCAATGCCTTGCTGGGTTTGGCTACCATAGCCCACCAGCGTGGGCAACGTGAGGAAGCGCTGGAGTATTACCAACGTGTTCTGCGACAAGACCCGGTTAATGTTACGGCCACCGCTGCCATGCTGGAGTTAGATACGAAACTCGATGCCAGTGCCGCCAGCTTGAAAGCCAGAGAGTTGGTTGAGCGTCAGCCGGATTCAGTTGCGGCCCTGACCGCTGCCGCCAACGCCTTGGTCCGTGATGGTATGGTGGCAGAGGCTACCCCATTGTTTGTACGAGCCCATCGTTTGGAGCCGGAAAACCCGTTGCATGTGTACAACCATGCAGTGGCCTTGGACAGGTTGGGCCAAACAGCAGAGGCTATTGAGCTGTACAAAAAAGTTGTCAAAATGTCAGAAAACCAGTTGCCATCCGCAGTGCGACCATTTTCCTTAGAGGTGGTTAAATTGCGGCTGGCTGATTTAAGTCAGAGTTCAATTGACAATCTGAAATGAGCACACAGCCTAGTACCACTTCTGCAGCTCCACCAGTCCGTCTGGGGGATAAACTATTACAACTGGGCTTGATTACACAAGACCAGTTGCGGATTGCGTTGTTGGAACAAAAAACCTCCGGTAAACCTCTTGGTGAAGCGTTGCTGGTACTGGGCTTCACCACGGAAGAAGCCATGCGAAGTGCATTGGCTGACAACCTGGGTGAAAAAGCCATTAGTTTGAAAGGCATTGTTGCCAATCCGGCGGCTTTGGCATTAATAGCTAAACCGCTGGCAAAGCGGCACACGCTGTTTCCGGTGTCGTTAGATGCTAAAACCAATGAACTCGTTATAGCCAGTGCCAACCCGAATGACATTGTGGCGGTGGATCAGATTACCGCATTGTTGGCAGGGGGGCCGACCATTCATTGGCGCTTGGCCAGTAACACCGAAATTCTGAATGCGATTGAACAGTACTATGGTCATGAACTGTCTATTGACGGTATTTTGCATGAACTTGAAACCGGTACGGTAGATGTGGCAAGCCTTAGTCAAGATGCACAAGGTTACAGCCACCCCGTAGTGCGTTTGATGGATTCGCTATTGGCCGATGCCACTTTACGCAATGCCTCCGATATTCACTTTGAACCAGAGCCACAGTTTCTGCGTATTAGGTACCGCATAGATGGCGTATTGAGGCAGGTGCGAGCACTTCACATGCGGTACTGGTCGGCCATGGTGGTGCGGCTTAAAGTAATGGCAGGTATGAATATTGCCGAAACACGTGCACCGCAAGACGGACGAATTTCGCTTACCATTTCTGGGCGACAGGTTGATTTTAGATCTGCAGTACAACCGACGATCCATGGTGAAAACTTTGTATTACGTATTTTGGATCGTAAGCGCGGTATTGTTCCGCTGGATGGGCTGGGGTTATCGGATGATCAATTGAACCTCATGCAACTGATGCTCTCACGACCCGAGGGCATCATGTTGGTTACCGGCCCTACTGGTTCAGGCAAAACTACTACGCTTTATTCCATTTTGGGGCATTTAAATGAGGTGGGGGTCAATATCATGACCCTAGAAGATCCGGTCGAGTATCCCTTGCCAATGATTCGCCAATCATCGCTTTCCGAGTCCGTCAAAATGACATTTGCGGAAGGCATACGGTCCATGATGCGCCAGGATCCTGACATCATTTTGGTGGGTGAAATTCGGGACACAGAAACCGCAGAAATGGCCTTTAGAGCGGCAATGACGGGACATCAGGTGTTTTCTACCCTTCACACCAACTCTGCCATTCGATCTATACCCCGTTTGGTTGACTTGGGGATTAAGCCGGATGTACTGTCTGGAAACGTTATTGGCATTGTTGCCCAGCGCTTGGTTCGAACCTTGTGTAAAGCATGTAAAACGGTGCATGACCCCAGCCCGATTGAGTTGCATCTTTTGGGTATAAAAGCAGGTGCACCGCACCGTTTATATAAGCCGGTAGGTTGTCCGCAGTGTGAGCATACGGGCTATAAGGGGCGTATGTCAATTTTGGAATTGCTTAAATTTGATGCCGGTTTGGATGAGTTAATTACGCAGCGCTCCAGTATCAAAGTTCTTGCTGACTATGCCCGGAGTGTCGGTTTTGTTTCTATGGCGGAAGATGGACTTCGGCGCGTGCGTGAGGGTTTGACCACTGTAGAAGAAATTGGTCGTGTAGTAGATTTGACCGAACTGATTAAGTAACAAATAAACCTCTATGGCGCTATACCAATTCCGGGCAGCGGGTGAAGACGGGCGAATAGCCACCGGTCGAATGGAGGCCTTGCATGAGACTGATTTGGCGGCACAGCTTAAGCGTCAAAAGCAGGATTTGATTTCGGCAAAAGAAGTTACGGCACGGTCAAGAACAATTAAAAGCATGCCCAGCCGGGAAGTGTTGGGTATATTGTTCCAGTTGGAAATGTTGGTCCGTGCTGGAGTCCCCATACTTGATTCATTGGCAGATTTAAGGGAAGCAGCCGAAACACCCGCATCCCGTGATTTGGCCGGAAGTTTGTATGAGCGAATTGAAGCAGGTTCTACATTGGGAGAAGCGGTAGGTTTTTTCCCGGCAGTTTTTTCAGAAACGGTGGTCAATTTAATTCGATCTGGTGAAGTCACTGGCCAGTTGCCAGATGTCCTGAAAGAAGTCGTGCGCTCCATGAAATGGCAGGATGAAATGACGGCGCAAACTAAGAAGTTGCTAACCTATCCCCTGTTTATGCTGTTGGTTATCGGAGGGGTCGTTTTTTTTCTGATGATATATCTGGTGCCACAGTTGGTGGGGTTTTTGAATAACTTGGGTAAAGATATACCGTTGCAGACCCGGATTTTGATTGCAGTCTCAGATTTTTTTGTTAATTATTGGTGGGTGGTGTTAATTGTTCCGCCCATCATTGTCGGTGGCATATTCAGCTTAGCGGTATCCTCACCCCAATTTAAGTACCAGCTGCATTATTTGCAAATGGTCATACCCGTGATTGGTCCCGTACTGAAAAAAATGACGATGGCACGGTTTGCCGATACATTGTCGTTGATGTATAGCACAGGCATTCCCTTGATTGAAGGCTTGGTGTATTGCCAAAAAATCTCCAACAATTTGGTCATTCAAAACGCCATTGCACGGGCCAGAGAAAGGGTGGTTACGGGTACAACTTTGTCGGATAGCTTTGTAGCGGAGCAGCTCTTCCCTGCGTTTGTGATACGTATGTTAAAGGTAGGTGAGTCGACTGGAGCGCTGGATAAATCGCTAGCCAATATAAGTTATTTTTACTCACGCGATATCGATGATTCGATTGCCAAAGTACAGTCCATGATCGGGCCCGCATTGAACGTGGTGATGGGACTCATATTGGGGTGGATCATGATGGCGGTACTGGGGCCGATATATGACACCATTGCAACCATGAAAACTTAGTCCTATGAGTACGGTTGTCTATGTTACCAATACGGGCGCAGTTTGGTGGAAAAAAAACCAACAAGGCTGGGTCACGGTTGAAGCGCTCAACCATGATCTAACGCAACCGGTGTGGGTGGTTACTGATTTGGGTGAAGAAACCTTTTCAGAACTGACTGTACCGAGAATTTTTGGATCTGACAGAACAGGTTTTGTTAACCGGCAATTGGCTAATCGATTTCCGGACAGTTTGTTCAGAATTGCTCTTCCTCCAGCACAGGTAGGGGGACTGATGGACAGGCTGGCTCCTCCAAGTCAAACGCTTACCGCCATTGAGCCTTCTGATCGGGTGGAGTTGGCAATAGCTAAAATTAAAGCACCCGTGGCAGGCGTGTGGAGCACCTCGATGTTGATGGCGCGGATGGGGCAGCGCGCAAACACTCCCCCTAATATGTTTGTGGTGCTTAGTCAGTCAACGGGAATGCGAATTTTGTTTTTAAAAAACAAAGTTCCGGTGTTAACTCGGTTTATATCGACAGCAGAAACTGCGCAGGAGCAGGCCACCGAAGTCGTGCGCACCTTGCGCCACTTGGAAAATACCCACGTAGTAGAACGTGGCAACGAGCGCTTTGCGGTGCTTTTGCTAGGCGGATCATTAGAGTTGGCATCAAAACTCGGGGAAGATCGGCTCAATCTCTTGGAATTGCCGAAAAAATGGACACAGTATCAAGACACAAGTTGGACCTATCTGTTATTTGATAAGGCTTTACAAAAACCTCCAGGACAGCTTGCTCCTTTAAAGTACCGCATTAGCTACTTGGCTCAAGAATTATCAAAAGCGGCACGCGTGGGCGTGGCGTTAACGGTGGCCATGGTGGCAACTTTGACGGGGATAAGTGTGAAGGCAGCGTTGGAATACCAGCAACAGCAACAGCAACTACAACAACAATTAGGTGCTGTAACCACTGCAATGAGCGACACAGAAGAGCAGATTGCAAAGTACGGTGTTGCGCCTGAGATGGTAAGAAAAGCAGTGGCTTTGGATACAGAAGAAATTGAAAACGTACCCAGCATGGCGGAGCATATGGTGCGGGTTGGAGAAAGTATGCGCCAGTTTTCCGCGTTGCGTATTAAAAAATGGCGCTGGCGCATGTTGGAAGCTGCGGATCCGGTTTGCGTTGCAGATACGGCACCCACTGCCAGTCCAGCCCAAGAGCTGTCACCCGAAGCCGAGTTGGAGCAGCAATTGCGAAAGGTGGAAATGCAATGGGTTATTGAGTTTCCTTCGGGCATGGGGCCATACCAGTTAGAACAACAAGTAACCGAAATATCTAAGCACTTGAAAGCCTGGAAAGATGCACGACTCGTGTTGGACCCCGCAAACAGTATGAAAAAGGCCAACATCACCGTGGCATCGGAGTTTCAGGCACAAGCGTCACGCGATATGACTTGGTGCATCAGTGTGCCTATTCAAACGAAGGTGCAGCCATGAAAGACTGGAAGCCGGTTTTTTTATTGGCGAGAAAAAATTTGGTGTTTTTTGCGGTGGTGCTCATTGTTGGGGTGGCGGTTATTTTTGGCGCGCGCCATTTTGCCAACACCTTGAATCTGGAAGTGATGCAAACGCAAGCTGCACTCCAAGAAAACCAAAGTCAGCTGGAAAGCAAAAAGGCTGACTTGGAGAATATGGAAAGTCATATTAAAAGATACAAAACACTCAAGGCGCAAGGCTTGATTGGCGAACCTGCAAGAACCTTATGGGTAGAGCAGTTGCAACAAACTCGAAAAGATCTCAGACTGCCCGATACCTTAGGTGTGGAGTTGAACGAATCAAAGCCACTCGCCACAAATGGCGTAGAAGTGGTAGATGACGGAGCAACCATGCAACCGCTGATGCATGACCTGTCATTTGAGATCCGAGATGTGCATGAACAAGAAGTACTTGCACTGATGCAAGATTACCGCATTCAGGCGAAAGGGCGGTTTAGGATCAATGACTGCCAATTGTTTGAGCCGAAGGATACCGGTTTAAGTGCAAGGTGTGTAATGCGTTTTATAACGATGCCTGATGCAGATGTCGCCACAACAAACGCCACGGGGCAACTCCAATGAGATTACATAAGCCATTGAATTGGAAGATTCCGGCGCTTGGCGTGTGCCTGGCTACTTGGCTTTTAGAGCTTGGTGCATCTGAAATACCTACATTGATGTTTTCTCAGCAAGAAAGAATGGAAATACAACAGATGAGGCAGTCGGGTGATGGGCTTGGAAAACAACAACAAACGGTTCGCCATGCAGGAATAGTGCTGCGACAGGATGGTAAAAATGTTGTTTGGCTCAATGAGCAGGTAAGCAAGCAGGGGGATGCAAAGCATCCGATTACCAGAGGAGCGTCCGTGGTGTTGGATGGGCAGGAGTTGCGCGTTGGTGATCAATTGGACAAGGTCAATGGAATG
>CALPVM020000049.1 GCA_943327015.2 Akkermansia muciniphila | reverse complement strand
CATTTTCTGCCCATGGACCATACAGCAGACCGGCGTTTTTGAGATTGCGAAAATTCTCACCATTGACCCAAATTAAATCGACAGAGCCATTTTTGCGACCTGCTGCAACCTCGGTTTGAATGCGCTTGACCACCTCTGCTGCATCGGTAATTTTGACGTGCTGTACCTCTACCCCATAGCGCGATTTAACTTGTTTTGCGGTCCATTGAATATAGGCATTGACAGACTCACTCCCGCCCCAAGCATTGAAATAGACCGTTTGGCCTGCAGCTTCTTTTTCAATGGCTTGCCATTGACGGTTGGCTGCAGAGCTTAAGCTCAGCCAGAACGCCAGACAAATAAATGTACAAAACTTCATTAAAAGTTACCTCAAACTGTAAATGCTTAACGAATTATCATGGGGCTTAAGAACCCGATCTTCAATTAGGGTTTGAATGCAGGTAAATGCCTTGGTAATGTGCACTAGAATTGTTTTATTTAATTGCTTAGGTAGCTCTCATTATGAAAAAATTATCAATTGCGCTCCTAGTTTCAGCTTGTGTGGGGTCGGTTATGGCAGCAGACGCCGCTGTGGAGGCCGCTAAGCAAAAACTAAAAGTAGAAGAAATAGCAGCAGCCGAGGCAAGAAAAAATGTGCATGAAGCCCGCAAGGAACTTCGCGAGGCTAAAAGAGCTGCGCACAAGGAGCAAATAGCTGACAAAAAAGCTGAACGGGAAGCTAAGCGCGCCAACAAACAATGAGCATCGCCATGATTTTAGAAGTTGTTGATATTCGAATCCATGTTGGACAAAACGCTGCATTTGTTCACGATCTCGGTCGGGGTGTGAACGATGTCATTGCAAAAGCCACGGGGTTTATTAGCCACAAGCTGCACCATGGTATAGAAAGCCCGGAGCGTTACTTGCTGCATATTTTTTGGAACACTCTAGAAGACCATACGGTGGGTTTTCGTGAGTCTGAAGCCTTTGGTCAATGGCGCAGCATTGTCGGGCCTTATTTTGCTGAACCACCCAAAGTAGAGCATTTCAATTTACTATAACGTTTTAACTCTAAACCAACGCTATGCTGCACCACTCCATTCACCATTGCAAACAGTGCGGCACGGCTGTAGTTTACCGCTTGCCGGATGATGGCGACGCCAAGGAGCGCGCAGTCTGCCCAAGTTGCGGCTTGGTGCATTACGAAAACCCGCTCAATGTAGTGGGCACGGTGCCACACTTCGGGGACAAAGTGTTGTTATGCAAACGCAACATCGAACCCCGCAAAGGCAAATGGACGTTGCCCGCTGGTTTTATGGAGCTAAACGAAACCACTTCAGAGGGCGCTGCCCGCGAAACCGTAGAAGAAGCTGGCGCTGAGTTTGAAATGGAAGGTTTGTTCAGTCTGATCAATGTAGTACGCGTGGGGCAAGTGCATGTTTTTTACCGCGCAAAACTACTGAGTGACCAGTTTAATCCGGGGCCGGAAACCATGGAGGCACAATTGTTTTCTGAACAAGACATTCCGTGGGACGAAATAGCCTTTAGAACCGTTAAAGAAACTTTGGATCGGTATTTTGCTGACCGTCGTGCCGGCCAGTTTGGCATCCACACCCTAGACATTGCCTGATTTTTATGCTGCCTTGCTATGTCATGCTGGACCTGGAAACCACTGGCAGTAGTGCAGAGCGGGATCGTATTACTGAAATTGCCGCAGTTCGCATTGAGAACGGCGTAGAAGTTGCGCGTTGGAGCAGCTTGGTCAATCCGGGTGTATCTATTCCTGATTTTATTCAAAGACTTACCGGCATTACCGATGCTATGGTGGCCTCTGCTCCCACTTTTGAAGAGGTAACCCCAGCACTACTTGAGGTATTGCAAGATGCCGTGTTTGTTGCCCATAACGTGCGCTTTGACTACGGCTTTGTAGTCAAAGAATTGGATCGATTGGGTATTGCTTTCAAAGCCAAAACTTTTTGCACTGTTCGTTTTTCTCGCAGTTTGTACCCGCAGTTTAAGGGGCATGGTTTGGATGCGATACTGGAGCGCCACGGCTTGCAAACTATAGCGCGGCACCGAGCCATGGGCGATGTGGACGTAGTATTGGCCTGGCTCAAAATTGCCGAAGCAGAACTTGGCGCTGAAAAGCTTGCAGCCACTGCACAATCTTTACTGCAGGGTAGTGCCAGTTTGCCACCGCATTTGGAAACCCCACTCTCTGATGTGCCCGACACGCCTGGGGTTTACCTCATGTACGGCAGTGGTGCCCTGCCCTTGTACATTGGAAAAAGTGTGCATATGCGCCGCAGGGTGCTATCGCATTTTCAGGCAGCCGGCAAACAATCGAAAGAAATGCGCTTGCTTCAGGAGGTTCGGCGCATTGAGTGGCGTGAAACCGCCGGCGAGCTTGGAGCATTGCTGCTGGAGGCGCGTTTGGTTAAGCAAATGCAACCTATTTATAACCGGCAGTTGCGGCGTGAAGGCCAATTGTGCAGTTGGCGCCTGCATCCCGACCCGAACGTGCGCCCTGTGTTGCAACTGGTGCGCCTTGACAAGTTAAAACAAACTGGTGCGGGCGAACTGTTTGGTGTGTACCGTTCTAAACGGCAGGCTACTGAAACATTGCGCCAATTGTGCAGCACGCATCATTTGTGCTTACAGGCTGTAGGGTTGGAGTCTGGCAAGGGGGCTTGTTTTGCGTTTCAAATTAAGCAGTGCAAAGGCATGTGTACCGGAGTGGAGTCCCCTGCCCTGCACCGTGTCCGTTTGCAAATGGCACTGGCCGAGCAACGATTGCTGGCTTGGCCACATCAAGGTAAAGTGGCTATACGTGAGTACGATGACCGCTCTGAGCGCACCGATATTCATGTATTCGACCAATGGTGCCATTTGGCAACCGTGCATAATGCAAGCGAATTGGCCGATGTAACATCCAGTAAGCAGGCGTTAGCGTTTGATATTGACACTTACCGTTTGCTGGTAAAACGCCTGTCTCAACCGATTGGGATAGACCGTTCTGTTTTTGAGGTGGGAGAGTCACAACATGAGCAATTCTGAAACAACTGCAAAAGCCAAGGTGGTTGACGCCATTATGGATGTGGTGGTGTACATTCCACCCAGCCATGAGAAAGCTGTAGACAACCCCACCGAGCGCGCCCAAGCCATTGCCCGTATAGCGGCGCGCAACGCGAGCCTGATGGCCGGCACTTTGGCGTTGCCTCTGGGTCCATTAGGGTGGTTAACTGTATTGCCCGAACTGGTAGGTGTCTGGAAGTTGCAGTCGCAAATGGTCTCAGACATTGCCAGTGTGTATGGCAAACAATCTACCTTGGGACGAGAGCAAATGCTTTACTGCTTGTTTAAACAAGTATCGGCCCAACTGATGCGTGACGTGGTGGTGCGGGTGGGTGAACGTGCTTTGGTGCGTCACGCGTCTGTGCAAATGCTACAGTCCATGGCACAAATGCTCGGGGTGCAGATTACTAAATCTGTCATCAATAAAAGCGCATCCCGCTTTGTGCCACTGGTAGGCGCTGTAGGCGTGGGCGCATACGCCTATTTTGATACCTTGCAAGTGGCAAAAAATGCCGCTGAATTATTTGAGCGCGAGTTGGTGTTTGACCCTGACGAAGTTACTTTGAATGCGATTTGACTATGCGCCAATGGCTCGCCAAGCATTTATGTATTGTGCGGCGCGTCTGTTGACGTCAATAGCACTCAAGCCGGGCGTAAATAGCTGACTACCAATGCCAAAACCGGTAGCACCCGCACCAACCCAAGCCGCCATGCTATGTGGGGTAATGCCGCCCACCGGCCATAGGGGCGTACCCTTAGGTAATACTGATTTGAGGGCCTTGAGGCCACCTAGACCAACCATTTCAGCAGGAAAAACTTTAAGCGCATGTGCGCCTATTTTTAAGGCGTAAAACGCCTCGGTTGGCGTGGCAACGCCAGGTGCACATAACATATTGCATTCTAAAGCACGCGCTATAACGTCTGTGTCACAGTTAGGCGAAACCATTAATCGGCCACCGGCATTGAACACGGCATCTACATCAGCAGCGCTAAGCACAGTACCGCCGCCCACCAGCGCATCTTCCGGCAAAGTACGCACCAAACTTGCAATGCAATCTAGTGCGCCCGGACGATTGAGAGGGACTTCGAGCTGTCGAAAACCTGCCTCGTACAGCGCTACACCGATACTTTGTGCGTCTTGCGGTAGTAGCCCCCGCAATATAGCCACCAATGGCATGCTGGATACTCGCGCTAACATAGATTGTGGTGTGGTGTTAGCCGTATTCATGCTGGATTACAGTGGGTTTGGAAAAAGTGCATTGCAGCTAAATAGACTTTTTGGGCATCAAGTACCTGGGTTGACACCGAAAGTAATTGTGCAGCTTGCTGGTAACGAACTGCGAGCTCCTGTGATGCAATAATTTTGAATGTTCCGCTTTGCGTTGTTAGCGCTTGTTGGGTAAGCACATCGTGCAATTCACTACCAATTAACACCCCGCTAAGGTAGGCAGTGGCATCGCTGGCTGGCATATCGCCACAAACTACTTTTGCCCTGCAGCTAAAAAGTTGGCGTGCAAGTGCACCCTGCTTTGCTGCATGAACACCTGCAGCAAAAGCTTGGTCACTCCAAGCATTATCCGCACCCAAAGATGCAGCCAAAGTGCCATGGTGCGACAATAACTGAAACAACTCGCCTGTCATGTAGGTGCGCAATTGCACTACCTTGCCTTGGTGCAGCTCAACCCATTTGCTGTGCGTACCAGGTAATACAAACCAACCACTGCAGTGCCCCAGAGCCCAAGCACCTAATAATTGCGTTTCTTCACCCCGCATAACATCAGGTTGACCTTTTGCATCTCGAATGCAATAACCCGGAACTATTTGACAGAGTGCTGAAATGGGCGCATCTGGGACTCTGAATAAATGGTGGTGCAAGTCTTGCAAGGCCACTTGGCTGCCCACATAAGGAACATTGTGCCAACCTAATGCACTTCCTACCATGCCAGAAAGAACGACCAATTCAGATTTTTTATTTAATAAAAACAGCGCATCTTGCAGTTTTTTAGAAAATAATCCCTTGCAAGACAGGGCTCCATCGCTGTCTTCAAGGGTATCGATGCAGGTGCCATCAACATCCATTAAATAGGTGCGCCGGTGGCTTGTACCCCAATCAATGCCTGTTAATCTCGGCAAATTTTCAACTAACATCGTTCATAAAGGATAATAATATCAACAACTCAAAAACTATCATACGTTGATTTATTGTTTGATTTTTATTTTTCTATTTCCTTAACGCATTTTTTTAATGAGCACTACATCTTCCACTTACCTGGGTCGTAAACTGCATGGCCAGGTAGTTAATGAAATCGGCAAACGGATTGTGGGTGGTTACTATCCCGCAGGACAAGTGTTGCCTAAAGAAGAGCAACTTGGCTTAGAACTTAAAGTCAGTCGCACTGCTTTGCGTGAGGCTGTCAAAGTATTGGCAGCCAAGGGGTTATTGGACTCACGTCCACGTGTTGGCACACGTGTGCGTGATAAAGATACTTGGAACCTGTTAGATCCAGATATTTTGCTTTGGCAATGTACAACGGGATCTGATGTGAGTTTCTTGCGCCATTTGAATGAACTGCGGGCCATGATTGAGCCTGGTGCAGTATCTTTGGCAGCCAGCAGCCGTACTGAAGTTCAACTGGAACAAATTGCCAGCGCTTTGAAGAGAATGCAAAAGTCCAAGAATATAGCCCAATGGGTAGAAGCTGATTTGGACTTTCACACTGCTATTCTCAAGGCCACGAACAACCCACTCATCATGCCTCTTGCTGCCATTATTGGTAGCGCGCTCACTACCCTGCTTAGTATGACCGCACGTAGTGCAGACGATTTTAAAAGTGGCTTACCCGACCATGAAAAGGTCTTTAATTCGATTAAAAATAAAGACGCTATCAGCGGTCAAATTCATATGGCAAGTTTGTTGTCAGCAGCCAAAACGTTAATAAGAGATGTTGACAAACCAGATAGTCAAGGCGTTTAACTGTCCGACCATCGCATACAAACCAACCCTTATCTGCCATGACCGACTCCACCACCAAAAAACGACGCTCCCAGCACTGGTTTAGTGGCAGCAGCAAAGACAACTTCATTCACCGCAGTTGGATGAAAAGCGAGGGGTTGCCCGCAGACAGTTTTGACGGGCGACCGGTAATTGGTATTTGCAACACCTGGAGCGAACTCACTCCCTGTAACCAGCATTTTCGTGAGTTGGCGCAGCGCGTTAAGCACGGTGTATTGCAAGCTGGAGGTTTAGCGGTGGAGTTTCCAGTATCGTCGTTAGGTGAAACTTTGATGCGCCCAACTGCCATGCTGTACCGCAATTTGGCCAGTATGGATGTTGAAGAAGCCATTCGCGCCCACCCACTCGATGGCGTTGTGTTGCTGGCAGGCTGCGACAAAACCACCCCTGCTACGCTAATGGGAGCAGCTAGCGTTAATTTGCCTACCCTGCTGGTTTCGGGTGGTGGCATGCTCAACGGTAACTACCGTGGTCAACCCATTGGGTCTGGAACCCATGTCTGGAAATTTTCTGAAGCCGTGAACGCTGGCACCATGTCGGTACCGCAATTTTTGCAGGCCGAGAGCTGCATGTCGCGCTCTGCCGGCACCTGTATGACCATGGGTACAGCGTCCACCATGGCCTGCATTGCTGAGGCACTGGGCGTGGCGTTGCCAGAAAACGCGGCAATTCCGGCGGTAGATTCGCGCCGCTACGAGCTCGCACAGCGCGCCGGACGCCACATTGTAGATTTGGTACAGCGCGATGTGCGCTTGTCGCACATTCTTACCCGCGAGGCTTTCGAGAACGCAATACGTGTTTGTGGCGCCATTGGTGGATCCTCCAACGCGGTAGTGCATTTAATTGCCATAGCTGGGCGTATGGGGGTGCCGTTAACGCTGGACGACTGGGATGCATTGGGTCGTGACATACCCACCATCGTTAACCTTATGCCATCGGGTAAATACTTGATGGAAGACTTTTACTACGCCGGCGGGTTGCCGGTGGTGTTGCAACGATTATTGCAAGCAGGCAAATTGCATGGGCAGACTATGACCGTGAACGGCCAGACCATGGCTGCCAACGTGGCTCAGGCCGAATGCTTTAATAATGATGTGATTCGCCCTTTAGACCAAGCACTGGTACAGCAAGGCGGTTTAGCAGTTTTGCGTGGAAACCTAGCGCCCCAAGGTGCCGTACTAAAACCCTCTGCTGCTACCGCTAGCCTTTTGCAGCACACCGGCAGAGCTGTTGTGTTTGAAAACATTGAGCACTACAAAACCCGCATTCAAGACCCTGACTTGGATATTGATGCCAGTTGCGTCATGGTGCTTAAAAACTGTGGGCCTAAGGGCTACCCCGGCATGGCCGAGGTAGGCAATATGGGGTTGCCGCCTAAATTGCTGCAACAGGGTGTCACCGATATGGTGCGCATATCCGATGCCCGCATGAGCGGTACTGCGTTTGGCACCGTTGTCTTGCACGTTGCCCCCGAAGCCGCTGCAGGTGGCCCCTTGGCTTTGGTACAAGATGGTGACACGATTACGCTGGACATAGAAACGCGGTCACTACACTTGCACGTGACCGATGAAGAACTTGCGTTACGCCGCAGCCATTGGCAAGCGCCTGCTGAGCCAACATCTGGCTATTTGCAGTTGTACCACCGCCATGTTTTACAAGCCGACCAAGGCGCAGACCTTGATTTTCTGGTAGGTTGCCGTGGCGATGCCGTACCGCGTGAATCGCACTAAACGTCACCTTTCATATACAAACTATGGCACGTATTGAACTGCGAGATGTTTTTAAATCTTACGGTAACCACGCCCATGTGATTCGTGATGTCAATCTCGATATTGGCAATAATGAATTTTGCGTAATTGTAGGACCATCAGGTTGCGGCAAATCCACCTTGCTGCGCATGATTGCCGGGCTAGAAACCATGGATAGTGGCGACTGCCTGATTGGCGGCCAGCGCATGAATGATGTTGCGCCAGCACAGCGTGGTGTTTCGATGGTGTTTCAAAGTTACGCCTTGTTTCCGCACATGACGGTGTTTGAGAATATGGCCTTTGGCCTGCGCCTGTCCAAGGTGCCAATCGATCAAATCATGCAGCGTGTGGGAGAAGCTGCACGAATATTGCAACTATCCAACTTGCTGGATCGTTTGCCCAAAGCCTTATCGGGTGGTCAAAAGCAACGTGTGGCTATTGGCCGCGCTATTGTGCGCGAACCGGGGGTATTTTTGTTTGATGAACCTTTGTCGAACCTAGATGCTGCTTTGCGCGTACAAACACGTTTTGAAATAGCCAAAATTCACCGTGATTTTGGCAGGGCAAGTACTGTGTACGTTACCCACGATCAGGTCGAGGCCATGACCTTGGCCGACCGCATTGTGCTGCTCAATACCGGAGAGGCGCTTGCACGTGATGGCAGTGTGGCGCAATGTGGCACGCCGTTGGAGTTATACCACCGTCCGTGCAACCAGTTTGTGGCTGGCTTCATAGGTTCGCCAAAAATGAACTTTTTTCCCGGCACGCTGGTTTCAGCCACGGCAGAATGTGCGCAAGTGCAGTTAGCCCAGGGCATTGTTGTGCAAGCGCGGGTTAATGCGCTTAGCCTGCCCGAGGGTAGCGCTGTCACCCTTGGATTACGGCCTGAAGATGCTTCTGTCGGGCATCAAGTGCAGCACCTAACTTGCACCGTGCAATGGCAAGAGCGATTGGGAGAATCCACCTACTTGTACCTTGACAGTGGCTCTAGCGGCAACCCTTGGGTGCTAAAGACCGCCGGCAACTCCTTTGCACGCACCGGAGAACACATTGCCATGACGCTCCCCGCGCACCACCTGCATGTGTTTGATTCCTTGGGTCGCGCGATGCACCGTACTGTGGCTAATCAGGACTTATCCTTGTCCAAACCTGTGTCGAACGCTGCTTAACCCTCAAAAACTATTGAAATAAATAATATGATCTCCAAACCCCTGCGCCGTTCACTGACAAACGCTGCTTTGGTGGCGTGTACTTTTTGCAGCACTGCCTTTGCCGGCACATTGGTTATAAACACCGATGCTTCCGATCCCGCGCCCAAGGATGCGTTTGAGGCTTTAGTCAAAGGCTTTGAGAAGGCCAACCCCGATGTCAAGGTCAAGGTCAATACCTTTGACCATGAAGGCTACAAAACCTCAATCCGCAACTTTTTAACCGCCGAAGCCCCCGATTTGGCCACCTGGTATGCAGGCAACCGTATGGCGCCGTTTGTGAATGCCAATTTGTTTGAAGATGTGTCTGATGTGTGGGCCAAAGAAGGCCTGAACGACTCGCTTAAATCGGCAGCCGCATCCATGACCATTAAGGGTAAAAAATGGGGATTGCCCTACACCTATTACCAGTGGGGCATTTATTATCGCAAAGACGTTTTTGCGAAGCTTAAGATTGCTGAGCCACAAAATTGGAAAGAGCTGCTCGATGCCAGCGCCAAGCTCAAGGCCAACAAAATAACCCCCTTTGCTATTGGCACCAAAGCCACTTGGACCACCGCTGGCTGGTTTGACTATTTAAACCTGCGCACAAACGGGTATGAGTTTCATATGGACTTAACCGCTGGCAAAGTACCCTACACCGACAAGCGCGTGCAAGACGTTTTTGACCGCTGGGACGAGCTCACTAAGCCCGGCTACTTCATGGCCAACCATGCCGCATACCAGTGGCAAGAGGCGCTGCCCGCGTTTGTTAAAGGCGAGGCGGCCATGTACTTGATAGGTAATTTTGCCGTAGCCCCGATGAAAGAAGCAGGGCTTACCGAGGCACAACTGGGCTTTATGCGGTTTCCGGCCATTACCAAGGGCTTGCCAATGGCAGAGGATGCGCCCACCGATACCATCCATATTCCAGCCAAGGCCAAAAACAAAGTCGATGCGCGGCGTTTTTTGGCCTATATGGCCAAGCCTGAAGTGCAAAGCGAGATGAATGTTATTTTGGGCCAACTGCCCGTGAACAAAAACGCCAAAATTCCCTCGGATACGTATCTCAAAGCAGGATTCAGCTTGCTGTCCAACGCCTATGCTTTGGGCCAATTTTACGACCGTGATGCACCTCCCGAAATGGCCAAGGTCGGCATGGATGGGTTTCAGCAGTACATGCTCAAACCCCAAGACCGTACTGCCATTTTGGAGCGCTTAGAAAACGTGCGTAAACGCGTCTATAAGTAAGCGTAGTTCGCCCTTTTTGCAAAGCACCGCAATGCCCTTCACTTCTCACAACAATGTGCAAGCGCCGCTCAAGGCTGCGGGTTGGTGGTCGCGTCACCAGATGGTTCTGGTGCCCTGGCTATTTTTAGCCCCGGCAGTGGCCATGTTCGGGGTGTATGTCATTGCCCCCATTTTCCAATCCATAGCATTGAGCTTTTACGATTGGGACGGCTTAGGCACCCCCGTTTTTATTGGTCTTGAGAACTACCGCGAGCTCATGACCGACCCCGACTTCCATCTTTCGTTAAAAAACAACGTTATCTGGTTTTTTGGCTTTTTGCTCTCTATACCCATGGGGCTGGGCTTGGCGCTGTTACTCAACCAAGAGATTTTTGGCATTCGGCTGGCCAAGTCATTGTTCTTTTTTCCGTTTGTCATATCCCAAGTGGTGATTGGGCTGGTGTTCAGCTGGTTTTACGACCCCACCAATGGTCTGCTGCTGCACGCTATGACATGGCTGGGGCTAGACCCGGTGGCTATTTTGTCTGACGAAAAATGGGTCACCTACGGCATTGTGGTGGCCGGCTTGTACCCGCAAACCGCCTACTGCATGATTTTGTACCTCACCGGCCTGAACAACCTGCGCCCGGACCTGATAGAAGCTGCGCGCTTAGAAGGTGCCAATGGCTGGACCATGCTCTTCAAAATCGTACTGCCCCAATTGCGGCCTG
>CALPVM020000048.1 GCA_943327015.2 Akkermansia muciniphila | reverse complement strand
TCGGCCCCGGGTTTGGGTGAGTGTATAAATTTGCCATTGCCAACATAAATACCTACATGGCTAAAAGCTTTGCGCATGGTGTTAAAAAACACCAGATCACCAGGCTTGAGTTCGGTTTTATCGATGGTTTGGGTGGCGGCAGCTTGTTGTTCGGCACGACGTGGCAGCACCAAGCCCGCTGTTTGGTGGTAAATGGCGCGGACAAAACCACTGCAGTCGAACCCAGTTTCAAAAGTATTACCGCCCGTTTTGTAGGGTACGCCCAAAAATGCCATGGCATTAACAATGAGCTCTGAAGCTTTGGCTTCTACTTTGTCACTTGCATTGCCCATCCGTTCTAACAGACCGCGCTCAGCCATGAAGTGGCCAATGTCATCGGTTGATTCAATGGGCTCAGAATGTGCGACACTTGACACAAGAAGTAAAGCTGAAAGTATGATTTTTATCATGCGCGGAGCTTAACTGCGGTTTTGTTTTGCGTCAAGTCATGAAACGAATTAGGATAAACCCGTAATTACCTTGAATTATTTATGTTTCATGTGCATGTTTAGTCTTTGTAGTGCGCCGATGGGTCGTGCTTTTGCTATAAATTTTGAATGGAGAATTTGATGTTGTTAAACGCCCAAGAGTGCCAATTGGTACTGGTTGATTATCAATTGCGACTCATGCCCGCCATGCGGGATGCAAGCCTGACCCTTGTTAATGCTGTTACCTTGGCGCACATGGCTGAACTGCACAAAATGCCGGTGTTTGCGTCAGAGCAAAACCCATCCAAACTCGGGGAAACGGTGCCAGAGTTGCGCACCGTACTGGAACAGGCTGGAGCCAAAATTTTGAGCAAAATGCACTTCAGTGCGGTGGAGGAGGGCTTGAGCGAACTTTTGCGCCCTCCAGCCAAAGCACCTGCAGGTAACGCGCGCAGCTTGCCTAAGCATTTGCAAAAAGCGGTGGTGACTGCACCCGAGCGCAACACGGTAGTGTTGGCTGGTTGTGAGGCGCATGTGTGTCTATTGCAAACCGCGTTGGACTTGCTGGAAGACGAGTTCGATGTATGGGTAGTTACCGATGCCTGTACCTCGCGCACCGAGCGTAACAGGGATGCTGCATTTGACCGTTTGGCCAGTGCTGGCGTGGAGTTGGTCACTACCGAAATGGTGGCTTTTGAATGGTTGCGTACCGCGGAACATCCAGCATTTAAAACGATACAGGGATTGATTAAATAAGTCAGTTTGCAGCAAGTTGGGTTTGCATAATTGTTGGCACATAAGAGCCACAAAGCAGGAGACAGCCCATGACCGCGTATGCAGATTTTTACCGTCGATCCATCGAAGACAGGGACGCTTTCTGGTTAGAACAATCGGCACAGATCGATTGGCATACGCCGCCCCAGCAGGTGTGCGATGACAGCAATCCGCCCTTTGCGCGCTGGTTTGTGGGTGGTCAAACCAATCTTTGTCATAACGCGGTAGACCGGCACGCGGCTCAGCGCCCGGACGCGCCAGCCTTGATTGTGGTATCCACAGAAACGCAAAAAGAGCAAGTTTATACTTTTGCTGAGTTGTTGCTGGAGGTGCAGCGCATGTCTGCATGCATGCGTGAGCTGGGTGTGCAGCAGGGCGACAGGGTGCTTATTTATATGCCTATGATTGCTGAGGCAGCTTTTGCCATGCTGGCGTGTGCACGGATTGGAGCCATCCATTCGGTGGTGTTTGGTGGCTTTGCGGCGGGGTCTTTGGCATCCAGAATTGATGATGCTACACCGAAGCTCATTATCAGTAGTGATGCTGGCTCACGAGCCGGCAAGGTCATTGCCTACAAACCTTTGTTGGATGAGGCTTTGGCACACAGCCAGCATCAGCCCGATGCGGTGTTGATGGTAGACCGCCAATTGGCCGAATTTAATGTTGTTGCAGGGCGCGATTATCTGTGGGGAGAGATGCGCCAAAAGCATATGCATAGCAGCGTGTCGTGTGTGTGGCTGGATGCTACCGCGCCTAGTTATACCCTGTACACCAGTGGCACCACCGGTAAACCCAAGGGAGTACAACGCGACACCGGCGGCTACGCTGTAGCATTGGCCGCCAGTATGCAGCATATTTTTTGTGGCAAAGCCGGAGAAACTTTTTTTAGTACCAGTGACATCGGCTGGGTGGTGGGGCACAGTTACATTATTTATGGCCCTTTAATTGCAGGTATGGCCACCATCATGTACGAGGGCCTACCCACCTGTCCCGATGGCGGCATTTGGTGGAGCCTGGTTGAAAAGTACAAGGTAAGCGTCATGTTTAGCGCACCTACGGCGATTAGGGTGCTCAAAAAACAAGACCCGGCATTTCTTACCCGTTATGACTTGTCCAGCTTGCGTGCCCTGTTTTTGGCGGGTGAGCCGCTGGATGAGCCTACATCGCAGTGGATCAACCAAGGTTTGGGCAAACCCATTATTGACAACTACTGGCAAACCGAAACCGGCTGGCCGATACTGAGCATAGCCAATGGAATTGAGCCACGCCCCAGCAAACTGGGCAGCCCGGGTGTACCTATGCCTGGCTACAACATTAAGCTGGTAGATGAGCTCACCGGACAGGAGCTTACCGGGGTCAATGAAAAAGGGGTTTTGGCGATAGAAGGTCCGTTGCCACCCGGCTGTATGCAAACGGTGTGGCGGGATGATGCACGGTTTGTTAAAACCTACTGGAGTAGTTTGGCGGGTAAGCAAATTTACAGTACCTTTGATTGGGCGGTGAGAGATGCCGATGGTTACTACTTTATTCTGGGGCGCAGCGACGATGTAATCAATGTTGCAGGGCACAGGTTGGGAACGCGTGAAATCGAAGAAAGTATTTCCGCCCATCCCAATGTGTCTGAGGTGGCGGTGGTTGGCGTGGCAGACACCCTCAAAGGGCAAATTCCGGTGGCTTTTGTAGTGGCTAAAGATGCCAGCAGTTTGGAGAGTGATGCTGTTTTACAGCAGTTTCAAACGGAGGTTATGCAGGTTGTAGATCGGTCTATCGGCGCAGTAGGGCGTCCATCTAAAGTTTACCTGGTGACTATGCTGCCTAAAACCCGCAGTGGTAAATTGTTGCGCCGCGCTATACAGGCGGTATCCGAAGGTCGCGACGCCGGGGATTTGAGCACCATGGAAGACCCTTCGGCGCTACAAAAAATCAAAGAGATGGTTGGCATATAACGCAAGTTGTTACGCATATTCTCAGAATATCAGTGAAATTGAGCTTTTTAAGTGGCACAATCTAATTTCTAAATAAGGCCCTTCCCATGCCACAGTCGCATCCGCCAGACGGTACAGCCGTGTCGCGGAAGGTTATTAATAAGCTTTAACCAGCTAATGTTTCCTGAAGGGAAACGGAGGTAAGCGGAATATGAGTGAGACAACGTCCCAAGGGGCGAATCAGGCTTCGTCAGTGTACCAAGCCTTTCAAAATAACACCTATTTGTTTGGTGGCAATGCACCGTACGTTGAAGAGATGTACGAGAACTACCTTGCTAACCCTACCAGTGTTCCTGACACTTGGCGCGAATATTTTGATGCCTTACAGCATGTGCCTGCTGTCGATGGCACTACAAGCAAAGATGTGCCGCATCAACCCGTAGTAAATGCTTTTGCCGAACGCGCCAAACAAGGCGGCACCAAAGTCGTTATGGCTAGTGCCGACCGCGAAATGGGGCGTAAACGTACGGCGGTGCAACAGTTAATTGCGGCCTACCGAAACGTAGGTGCCCGTTGGGCTGATTTAGATCCGCTCAAACGCGCAGAGCGTGGCCATATTCCTGAGCTGGACCCGTCTTTTTACGGGTTCAATGATGCTGATCAGGAAATCATTTTTAACACCAGCAATACATTTTTTGGTAAAGATACCATGAGTTTGCGCGAGTTGCTTAATGCACTGCGCGAAACCTACTGTGGCACCATTGGTGCCGAGTACATGTACATCACCGACCAAAACAAAAAGCGCTGGTGGCAACAAAAGCTGGAATCCAGCCGTAGCAAGCCCAACTTCAGTGCTGACAAAAAACGCCATATTTTGGAGCGCGTGACAGCAGCCGAAGGGCTGGAGCGTTTTCTGCACACCAAATATGTAGGCCAAAAGCGCTTCTCGCTCGAAGGTGGTGAAAGCTTTATCGCCAGCATGGACGAACTGATTCAAACTGCTGGCATCAAGGGTGTGCAAGAAGTGGTGATCGGCATGGCACACCGTGGCCGCTTGAATGTGTTGGTCAATTCTTTGGGCAAAATGCCGGCTGATTTGTTTGCTGAGTTTGACCACACCGCCCCCGAAGACTTGCCCAGTGGTGACGTTAAATACCACCAAGGCTACAGCTCCGATGTCAGTACCCCTGGCGGCCCGATGCACCTGACTCTCGCATTTAACCCTTCGCACCTTGAAATTGTGAATCCTGTGGTTGAAGGCTCAGTACGCGCCCGTATGGATCGCCGTGGTGACCCGCTGGGTCAGCAAGTATTGCCGGTGTTGGTGCACGGCGACGCTGCGTTTGCCGGCCAAGGCGTGGTGATGGAAACTCTTGCCTTGGCAGAGACCCGTGGTTACTCCACGGGCGGCACGGTGCACATTGTTATCAATAACCAGATCGGTTTTACTACCAGCGACCCGCGCGACAGTCGCTCTACGCTGTATTGCTCTGACATTGTAAAAATGATCGAAGCGCCGGTGTTGCACGTCAATGGTGACGACCCCGAAGCAGTGGTTTTTGCTACCCAGCTGGCGTTGGAGTTCCGAATGGAGTTCCGCAAAGACGTAGTGGTAGATATTATTTGCTTCCGCAAATTGGGTCACAACGAGCAGGATACCCCCTCGCTCACCCAACCGCTGATGTACAAAAAAATTGCCCAACACCCTGGCACGCGCAAGTTGTACGCTGACCGTTTGGCTGCACAAGGCTTTGGCGATACGTTGGGCGATGACATGGTCAAAGCTTACCGCGCCGCCATGGACGCCGGCAAGCACACCGTAGACCCGGTGCTGACCAACTTCAAGAGCAAATTCTCGGTAGATTGGTCGCCTTACTTGGGTAAAAAATGGACAGATGCGGGTGACACCGCTATTCCATTGGCCGAATGGAAGCGCTTGGCTGAAAAAATTACCACCATACCGAGCAGCGTTACACCACACCAACTGGTTAAAAAAGTGTACGACGACCGTGCCGCTATGGGCCGGGGCGATATTCCGGTGGATTGGGGTATGGGTGAGCACATGGCCTTTGCATCACTGGTGTCCAGTGGTTACCCGGTGCGCTTGAGTGGTGAAGACTGTGGCCGCGGAACTTTTACCCATCGGCATTCGGTTATTCACGACCAAAATCGTGAAAAGTTTGACGAAGGCACCTACACGCCTTTGCAAAATGTGGCCGAAAACCAAGCGCCGTTTGTGGTTATTGATTCTATTTTGTCCGAAGAAGCGGTGCTGGCCTTTGAGTACGGTTACGCCTCCAACGACCCCAACACTCTGGTCATTTGGGAAGCCCAGTTCGGTGACTTTGCCAATGGTGCGCAGGTGGTGATTGACCAGTTTATTGCATCTGGTGAGGTTAAGTGGGGCCGTGTCAATGGCATTACCATGATGTTGCCGCACGGCTATGAGGGGCAAGGACCTGAGCATAGTTCAGCGCGCTTGGAGCGTTTTATGCAGCTTAGTGCAGACACCAATATGCAAGTGGTGCAGCCTACTACTGCCAGCCAAATATTCCATGTGCTGCGCCGTCAAATGGTGCGCAATTTGCGCAAGCCTTTGGTTATTTTGACGCCCAAGTCTTTGTTGCGTAACAAAGATGCATGTTCACCTTTAACCGAGTTCACCAAGGGCAGTTTCCAGACGGTGATTCCAGAGCAGCGTGAAGTTAAAGGTGACAAGGTCAAGCGTGTGGTAGCTTGTTCCGGCAAGGTGTATTACGACCTGGTTAAAAAGCGTGAAGAAAAAGGCATCGACGATGTGGCTATTTTGCGCGTTGAACAGTTGTATCCATTCCCGCACAAAGCATTTGCCAATGAGCTTAAAAAGTACCCGAATGCCACTGAAGTGGTGTGGTGCCAGGACGAGCCGCAAAATCAGGGTGCATGGTTCTTTGTACAGCATTACCTGCACGAAAACATGACCGAAGGGCAAAAGCTGGGTTACTCCGGCCGGGCGGCCTCTGCATCGCCGGCGGTGGGGTATTCGCACCTGCACCAAGAGCAGCAAAAAGCATTAGTGGATGGCGCTTTCGCCAAACTCAAGGGTTTTGTACTAACCAAATAATTTGGTAATAACCCTTATTCATCCCTTTATGAACGCATAACAGAAAGAATTTGTATGGCTATCGTAGAAGTAAAAGTGCCTCAGCTCTCTGAATCTGTCGCTGAGGCAACCATGTTGCAATGGAAGAAGAAAGTTGGCGATTCGGTTTCCGTCGATGAAATTTTGATTGATATTGAAACTGATAAAGTGGTGCTAGAAGTGCCTGCACCTTCAGCCGGTGTATTGGTGGAGTTGTTGGTGCCGGACGGCGGCACTGTGGTTGCCGAGCAGTTGATTGCCCGCATTGACACCGACGCCAAAGCCGCCGCTTCAGCATCTGCTGCTCCAGCGGCAACTGCCCCAGCCGCCGCAGTTGCTGCGCCAGCCAGTGCATCTAAGTCCGGTGTTGCCATGCCCGCTGCCGCCAAGATCATGGCGGACAATGGGTTGGCAGCCGGTTCTGTGGCTGGCACCGGAAAAGACGGTCGCATCACCAAAGGCGATGTACTCGGCGCTGTTGCCAACGCCGCAGCTGCGCCAGCAGCCGCTCCCAAAGCAGTGACAGCCGTAGCTATTCCTACCGGTGTGCGCGCGGTTACTTTACCCCAGGTCAATGCTCCTTCCGTTGACTTGGGCGAGCGCCCAGAGCAGCGCGTGCCCATGAGCCGTTTGCGTGCACGCGTGGCTGAGCGTTTGTTGCAATCGCAGTCATCCAACGCTATTTTGACTACGTTTAACGAAGTCAATATGGCGCCTGTGATGGAAATGCGTAAGCGTTTCCAGGAAAAGTTTGAAAAAGAGCATGGTGTCAAAATTGGCTTCATGAGCTTCTTTGTTAAAGCTGCGGTACATGCTCTTAAACGATATCCGGTACTCAATGCATCGGTAGACGGTAACGATGTGGTTTACCATGGTTATTTTGATATTGGTATCGCCGTGGGGTCACCACGTGGTTTGGTCGTGCCCATTTTGCGCAATGCTGACCAAATGAGTTTTGCCGACATTGAAAAGAAAATTGCCGAGTACGGTGCCAAAGCGCGTGACGGTAAGCTTGGTATTGAAGAAATGACGGGCGGTACCTTCTCTATCAGCAATGGTGGTACGTTTGGATCCATGCTGTCTACACCCATTATCAATCCGCCCCAGTCGGCAATTTTAGGTGTCCATGCCACTAAAGACCGCGCAGTGGTTGAAAACGGTCAAATCGTGATACGCCCGATTAACTACCTAGCCATGTCCTACGACCACCGCATTATTGACGGTCGCGAGGCCGTGCTGGGCTTGGTAGCCATGAAAGAGGCATTGGAAGACCCCGCTCGCTTGTTATTTGATATTTAACTCGCCAGAAGGTAGAACTTATCCCGCATTGAATGGATTTTTCATGAGTAAACAATTTGACGTAGTAGTGATTGGTGGTGGCCCCGGTGGTTATATTGCGGCCATCCGTGCAGCGCAACTGGGTTTTCAGGTGGCCTGTATTGACGAGTGGAAAAACGACAAGGGCGGCCCCGCACCGGGCGGCACTTGTACCAATGTGGGATGTATTCCTTCCAAAGCTTTGCTGCAGTCGTCGGAGCATTTTGACCACGCCAACCACCACTTTGCCGACCACGGCATTGAGGTAAAGGGCGTAAAAATGGACATCGCCAAAATGATTGCCCGCAAAGACACGGTGGTCAAGCAAAACAACGATGGTATTTTGTACTTGTTCAAAAAGAACAAAATTGCCTTTTTTCATGGCCGAGGCAGTTTTGTGAAAGCTGTTGATGGTGGCTACGAAATCAAGGTGGCTGGCGCAGCAGAAGAAACTTTGGTGGGCAAACACATTATTGTGGCAACGGGTTCTAACGCCCGCGCTCTGCCTGGCACTCCATTCGACGAAGAAAATGTTTTGTCCAACGACGGTGCTTTGCGCATCGGCGCCGTGCCTAAAAAGTTGGGCTTGATCGGCTCTGGCGTTATTGGTTTAGAGATGGGTTCGGTCTGGCGTCGTTTGGGCGCGGAAGTCACGATTCTTGAGGGTCTGCCGGTTTTCTTGGGTGCTGTGGACGAGCAAGTGGCCAAAGAAGCACACAAAGCCTTTACCAAGCAGGGCTTGAAAATTGAACTGGGTGTCAAGGTCGGCGACATCAAGGTTGCCAAAAAAGGCGTGTCTGTGGCTTACACCAATGCCAAGGGTGAGGCGCAAAACCTAGAGGTTGACAAGCTGATTGTGTCGATTGGTCGTGTGCCCAACACCATTGGTTTGGGTGCTGAAGCCGTAGGCTTGCAACTGGATGAGCGTGGCGCCATTGTGGTGAATGACGATTGCAAAACCAACCTACCCAATGTATGGGCGGTGGGCGATGTGGTGCGTGGCCCGATGCTCGCGCACAAAGCCGAAGAAGAGGGCGTAGCTGTGGCTGAGCGCATTGCCGGTCAGCACGGACATGTTAACTTCAACACCATACCTTGGGTCATCTACACCAGCCCTGAAATTGCCTGGGTGGGACAAACCGAGCAGCAGCTCAAAGCCAGTGGCCGGGCGTACAAGGCGGGTTCTTTCCCGTTCTTAGCCAATGGCCGCGCCCGTGCTTTGGGTGATACCACAGGTTTCGTTAAGTTTTTGGCTGATGCCACCACCGACGAAATTTTGGGCGTGCACATTGTTGGCCCGCAAGCCAGTGAGCTGATATCTGAAGCAGTCGTGGCGATGGAATTCAAAGCCAGTGCCGAAGACATTGCCCGTATTTGCCATGCCCACCCCAGCCTGAGCGAAGCTACCAAAGAAGCTGCGCTGGCAGTAGACAAGCGCACGCTTAACTTTTAATCGGTCAGTGCAAATGAGGAATTTTTCGTTTTGAGTGTTCAGCAAGCTTATGCTGCAGAATTGGCAACGCGGGGCTACACGGCAGACCCCGCGCAATTGCGCGCAGTTCAATCGTTGGAGCGCTGCGCGCAGGAATGGGCGCAATTTAAAGAAAAACGCTCTAATGCCCTAAAAAAGCTGATTAACCGCCCGGACATTCCGCGTGGTGTGTATATGTTTGGCGGAGTAGGGCGCGGCAAAAGCTTTTTGATGGACTGCTTTTACAACGCTGTACCTTTAAAACGCAAAACCCGCTTGCATTTTCACGAGTTTATGCGCGAGGTGCATCGCGAGTTGGCCTCGCTGCAAGGTATTGTTAATCCGTTAGATGAGTTAGCGCGCCGCATGTCAAAGCGCTACCGCCTGATTTGTTTTGACGAGTTCCATGTGGCCGACATTACCGATGCCATGATTTTGCACCGGCTACTTGCGGCACTGTTTGCGCATGGCGTGGGTTTTGTCACTACCTCCAATTTTGAGCCGGACGGTTTGTACCCCGGAGGCCTCCACCGTGACCGTATTTTGCCGGCTATTGCCTTGCTTAAAGAGCGCCTTGAAGTCATCAATGTGGACAACGGTACCGACTACCGGCGTAGAACCCTGGAGGCGCTTAATTTGTACCATGTACCTTGCGGTGCACAGGCTGATCAAGCCATGCAAGAAGCGTTTAATGCTTTAGCCGAAGTGCATGACGAAGACCCGGTGTTGCACATTGAGGCGCGGCAGATTCAAGCACGTCGTAAAGCGGGTGGCGTGGTGTGGTTTGACTTTAAAACCCTGTGTGGCGGGCCGCGTTCGCAAAACGATTATTTGGAAATTGCAACCCAATTTCATACCGTGTTTTTAAGCAACGTACCCCAAATGCCGGTGCGCATGGCGTCTGAGGCGCGTCGCTTTACCTGGTTGGTAGATGTGCTCTACGACCGGCGGGTTAAGCTCATTCTGTCGGCTGAAGTGGCTGCAGAGGCGCTGTATACCGAAGGACCGATGTCGCATGAGTTTCCGCGTACGGTGTCGCGCTTGAATGAGATGCAGTCGCAAGAGTTTTTATCGCTGGAGCGGCGCATGGTCGATACCCGTTTGACATGAAGTCACGTGTTTATTTTTGGGTGTTGATGGTATTTGGCGCAATACATATCCATGCACTGGGGCAAGAGAGCCAGCCGTCACTTGATACTATTGAAGCTTTGCGTGCTCAAAAAAATGAAGAGTTTGATCAGCTTGAGCGCGCTTGTTACATGAAATTTGCCGTCAATGATTGCATTATTCAAGTGAACGCGCAGCGGCGCAAAATGCTGGCCATCCTGAAGCCTCAGGAGGAGGCCATTGCTGCTGCAGAACGAATGCAAAAAGCCAAAGAACAGTTGCAACGCTTGGAACAAAAAAAACAAGAAGCGCTAGCCCGTAGCTCAGAGGTCAGTGCCATTGATCCGGTAGCCTCTGACAACCAAAAAACACAGACGCAAAAAGAAAAAGTTGAAAAACACCAGCAGAGAGCCACTGAAAATCCACCTCGTGTACCCGCCGAGCGTACTAGTAATGCACCCCTGCCTGCTGAACTTTTAAAAAATGAACAGGCGTACAAACAGAAACTAGAAGAAGCCAATCGGCGCAGGGCAGAGCGCGACAAACGAATTGCTGAGCGGGATTCAAAAATCAAGGGGCTTCCGCAACCCGGGTTAAAGTAGTTGCTAGTGTGACTCTAGGGGTTCAAGTTTAACGATAGCCAAAGACAGATTGTCTCCCTTGCCACCTGCACGTGAGCGAGCCTTTTCAATTAAAAACTCGGAGGCTTCACGCGCTGCCAGTTTGGCCAATGCAGCCCCCATTTCGCTGTTGTCAAAATAATGCCATAGCCCATCGGTGCAAGCCATCAGCACATCGCCCGGGCGCAGCTTGGGAATAAAGTGCAGGCTTACAGGAGGGTCAGCATCGGTACCTAAGCAGCCTG
>CALPVM020000047.1 GCA_943327015.2 Akkermansia muciniphila | reverse complement strand
GTATCTTTCGGGCTGAATTTACCCTCCAGCAGCAGTTTAGACAGCGGGTTTTCAATGCGCTGCTGAATCGCCCTTTTTAGCGGTCGCGCACCAAACACCGGGTCAAAACCGACCTTAGCCAATTCTTCCACAGCTGCATCGGATACTTGCAAGGTAAGCTCCATGCGTGCCAAGCGCGCCATCAAAACCTGCAGTTGGATTTTGGCAATCTCAGCAATATGGGATGCGCCTAATGCATGGAAAACAACTGTTTCGTCAATCCGGTTCAAAAACTCGGGACGGAAGTGATTTTTTAATTCACCAGTCACAGCGTCTTTAATGTCCTCACTGTCTTGCCCCACCATGCTTTGTATCAAATGCGAGCCGATATTACTGGTCATCACAATCACGGTGTTTTTAAAGTCTACGGTACGACCTTGCCCATCGGTCAAACGACCATCATCCAGTACTTGCAGCAGCACATTAAACACATCCGGATGGGCTTTTTCTACCTCGTCCAACAGCAACACACTATAGGGTTTGCGGCGCACTGCTTCAGTTAAATATCCACCCTCTTCGTAGCCCACATAGCCGGGGGGGGCACCAATCAAACGTGCCACCGAGTGCTTTTCCATAAACTCACTCATGTCGATGCGCACCAAATGCTCTTCGCTGTCAAACAAAAAACCAGCCAATGCTTTGCACAGTTCGGTTTTACCTACACCGGTGGGGCCTAAGAACAAAAAGGAGCCGGTAGGACGGTTAGGATCGGACAAGCCCGAGCGCGAACGCCGGATCGCATTGGCGATGGCAGAAATGGCCTCCTGCTGCCCCACTACGCGCTCATGCAACTTATCTTCCATCTTCAAGAGTTTATCGCGCTCACCCTGCAGCATTTTGGCAACAGGAATGCCCGTAGCACGAGAAACCACTTCAGCGATTTCCTCCGCCCCTACCATAGTGCGCAGTAATTGCGCGCGACCACCGCCTTTGGCGTCCTTGGCTTTACCTGCCTCTTGCGCCTGCGCATCTTTAAGCTGTTTTTCAAGCGCGGGAAGTTTGCCGTAACGCAATTCACCCGCCTTGTTAAAGTCGCCCTTACGGGTGAGTTCTTCAATCTGGAAACGCAGCTTTTCCACCTCTTGCATAATGGTTTTAGAGCCTTGGGCTTGGGCTTTTTCGGCCTTCCAAATTTCGTCCAGATCGGCAATTTCTTTTTGCAAACTGCTTATTTCTTCGTTAATTAGTTCCAAGCGTTTTTGTGATGCTTCATCTTTCTCGCGCTTGACTGCTTCACGCTCAATTTGCAACTGAATCAAGCGACGGTCTTTTTTATCCATGACCTCGGGCTTGGAGTCTAATTCGATCTTGACTTTGGACGCTGCTTCATCAATTAAATCAATGGCCTTGTCCGGCAAAAAACGGTCAGTGATGTAACGATGGCTCAACTCCGCTGCTGCCACAATGGCAGGGTCGGTAATTTGCACACCATGGTGTGTTTCGTAGCGCGCTTGCAAGCCGCGCAAAATGGCAATGGTGGCTTCTACAGTTGGCTCACCCACCAGAATTTTCTGGAACCGGCGCTCCAACGCAGCATCTTTTTCAATGTACTTGCGGTATTCATCGAGCGTAGTGGCACCCACGCAATGCAACTCACCACGCGCCAGTGCCGGCTTGAGCATATTGCCAGCATCCATGGCACCTTCGGCCTTACCCGCACCTACCATGGTGTGCAGTTCGTCAATAAAGACAATGGTGTTGCCTTCGTCTTTGGCAAGGTCTTTGAGCACGTTTTTGAGTCGTTCTTCAAACTCACCCCGAAACTTAGCTCCAGCCAAGAGAGATGCCATATCGAGCGATAAAACACGCTTTCCTTTGAGTGAATCAGGTACCTCGCCCGCCACAATGCGCTGTGCCAAGCCCTCGACAATGGCAGTTTTACCCACCCCCGGCTCACCAATTAATACCGGATTATTTTTGGTTCGGCGTTGCAGCACCTGAATGGCGCGGCGAATTTCATCGTCACGACCAATCACAGGGTCGAGCTTGCCGGAACGGGCACGTTCGGTTAAATCTAGGCAATATTTTTTGAGTGATTCACGCTGGTCTTCGGCATCAGCACTGTCTACATTTTGACCACCACGTACCGCATTGATCGCGGCCTCCATGCTCTTGCGCGTAACGCCCTGGGCACGAACGGTATTGCCAAAATCAGTTTTTACGTCTGACAAAGCCAGAAAGAAAAGTTCGCTGGCAACAAATTGGTCACCGCGCTTGATAGATTCTTTTTCAGCAGCTTGAAGCAGGGACACCATATCGCGCCCTACCTGCACCTGCTCATGGCCTTGCACTTGCGGCAATTTGTGCATTGCTGATTCAGCCGCAGCCAGCAAGCCTACTGTATTGACACCTGCACGCTCCAAGAGGGACTTAGGACCCTCCACCTGACGAAGCATAGCCACGACAACATGAGAGGGCTCAATGTAGGCATGGTCATTACCGAGCGCCAATGTTTGTGACTCGGCCAACGCCTCTTGAAATTTGGTGGTGAGTTTATCTAGTCGCATAAAAAGCCTTTCAAGTTATCCATATGTTGGGGACAAAATCGAGGCTTTCAAGCATTCCTATTTCAAACGAGACAATTGGGGACTTTCAACAATCAGTTGGTCAGCATCCAAAAATTTCAAAGTACCTGCCAGCTTGGCTTGCGTTTGACCACTTAACAATTTAGCCTTTTCCCGCTCGTAAGGAATATCAAAACTGACATCACCGATTTGTAGGGTATAGACTTCGGTGTCAGCGTTGTACTCCAGCAAATCCACCAAAGAGTTATAAGGTGAGTTCCAATCGTTCATCCGCTTTAGAAAGTCAGCAGTGGTTTCAAAAGGATCTTTAACTAACTGGTGAATGTCTTTGATGTCTGGCAACGCCCAAATCAGTGCTTTGTTATCACTGGAAATACTGATTATTCGACGTGTGTCACTCGAAAAAAACACGGCAGAAACAACGTCAACATGCCCTTCCAGCGAACCAAAAGATTGGCCAGTTTGCCGATCCCACAATGAAATCGATCCGAGCGCTGAACTGGTTGCAACGAACACGCTTCCGGGAACAGACTCAAAAACCGCCACTTGATCGGGCAAACGCGCAATAGGCGATAAGGTTTTAGCATCAATAATGCGTATACCTTCCGGGTTGGCTGTATAAACAAACTTACCATCGGCTGCAAGGGATAAAACACGCATACCAACCAGTGTATTGATACGCTTCATCGACATCAAGTCAAATACATGAATAGTGTTATCGCCTGCATTGATAAAGAGTTTACTTTCGATAGGAGAGACAAAATACGACTGTAACTTGACTCTATCGGACAATACTGAGCCCACCATAGCGCCCGAATTCCAATCCCAAACCAGCAATTGTGGTTTGGTGGCAGTAGCATCATTGGCCGGAATATGCACCAATATACGCTTTGAATTGGCTAAAAAGTCAATTTTTGAGGGCAACGGATCCTTACCATTCGAGTCCAACTTTCGGATGGTCTTACCATCCACTGCACTCGTTATGATCATTCGCTCCTCTTGGGCTGCACTCAAAATGAGGGAACCATCCGCACTAAACTGTACCAAACCAACAGGCTTCCAATGGGAGGACAAACGATTGATTTTTTGACCCGTCTTAGCATCCCACAAAAACATACTCGTAGAAGATGGCGACCAAGTTACAAATCGATCACTGGTGGGTGAAAAAGCGGCGTGTGCATCACTATCGTACATCTCATTCAGACGCACAATTAATGAGAGCTTTTTCAAGTCAAATAGATAGTAGCCAGCAGACTTGCTATACAGCAACAGCGATTGACCATCCGGTGCCACACTATAGGACATGACATCGTTAGGCACGCCCATCAGAATTGACTTGTTGGAAACATCACTCAAGTCAAATACCACAACTTGATTCTTATCGTTTAAAGCAACTATCTGCTTTTTGTCTGGAGTTAATCTTATGTGGTTCAGATCGGTATCGGTACTGATCGATCGACCATCCTGGGTATTCCATGTAGACAAAATTTTATTTGGAGTTCCGAACCGAATTTCATGGGAAGATGCAGAAAAAGCCGACACGTTGGGCACTGCATCAAGCTGAAAAGACCCATCCAATTGGTAGTTTTCAACCAGTTTTTTCGGAATCAAAATTTGCTGCAAACGTGGAGCAGTTTCTTTAACCGCCGCCAACACTGGCCGCATGGATGCTAATTGCGTTTCACCCGGATTAAAATAAAAGTCACCAGTAACGGAAGATGTTTCCCATGGTGTTTGCTTTTTATCACTGCGTTCCATCACGTTCACTCGGACGCGCTTAAAAACATCTTCTAATTTAAGGCCGGGCTCAGCAATAGCATTCAAAAGCTGCTCGGTATAAAGACCATTAGAGCCACTCCCATCAGAAGCCACAGAGCCTGGTGATGTTGCATAGGCAATTAATGTTCCACTGGGTGCCGTGGCCACAGAGGCCAAGCCACGAGACCCCGATCTAAAAGATTTAGCAAAGGGGTTATCACGACATGCGTCCAAGATAACCATATTGATACGATTTTTTGCCGTATCCATTTTCTCAAGTACTTCGGCAGAATCGTAAGCTCGGGTCGAAAGTTCATCTTCGCCAGCAATATTGGCATCCGTAGGAATAAGGTAGTTAACACCTTTCGACTGAATGCCGTGGCCAGCATAATAGAACAAGCCCACACCGCCTTTATCTCTCAAACGGTTTCCAAATTCACGCACTGACGTCATCATTTCTTCACGCCCGGCATTTTCTTTCTTTATTACGGTAAAGCCCAGTTTTTGCAATGCAATAGCCATGGCGCGGGCATCATTGGTGGGGTTAATCAGCGGAGATACTTTATAGTTCGAATTACCTATAATCAAGGCGAGACGTTGCTCAGATTCAGGTGGTGTCGGCAGATCCACAGACTTGGCTTTTACAGCGTTTTCTGTAGCGGCAACTGTTTCTGTCTCAGAGCTAGTTTGGGGCGTTTCCAGCACAGGAGAGCCGGCTGCAATTCCAGAAATGGGTAAGGGCGTCACTTCCGGAGCAGGAGACACCTTGGCTTGCTCTGTCTGCTCTTTAGTACTCTTTTCATTAACTAAGGCTTGCGTATCAATTGGTGAGGGCGTAACTGCAGTTGTTATTGCGGCAGGAGTTTCAACTTGTGCAGCAAACGGCTCGGTGACTGAACGACTATCGGGCGGCGACGCAGTGGCACTGGGTATTGCTTGCACGCTTGTGGGTTCACGTCGCAAGGTATTGAATGCCTCATCCATGAGCAATTTATTGTTATATTCATTCATGGCCTTGATTGCGTTTAATTTTGCATCATCAGCAGGCGCAGATTTATAGACTCTCTTTACCTTAGCAGAGGGTTTATTTTGTGCGTGCGATGCAAGAAAAAAAATACAAAACAACAGAAACAAAGCTGCTTTGAAACCGGCAGACGATTTAAAAATGGTCATGGTGTTATTTCATTAACAGTAAATTGTTTTTAGCAGTGGTTGCCGATTCAGACTCTGGAAATTTTTCAATAATGGTTTCAAATGTTTTTTTGGCTCCGGCGCGGTCTCTAAGTTCTATCTGGCAAGTCCCCATGCTTAGCATGGCGGCCGGTGCTTTGGGGTTGGTAATGTACTTTGTTACTACCACCTGCAATGCGGCTATGGATTCTTTGCAGTCATTCAAACCCTTGTTAGCGCTACCCAAAAACAAATGAGCCGAGGGCAACAACACAGACTGCGGATAAAGGGTAACAAAGCCGGTAAACGATCTTTTGGCACCACGGTAATCATTTTCACGCAACATCTGCAAGCTGTCTTCATAGGCACGAAGTTCATCCAGATCAACCGTCACATCCTGGCCGTCGATCGTTATTTTGCGCGGCTCTAATTTAGCAATGCGCTCATGCAATGCGTTGCTTTTCTCGGCATGGCTTTGCTTTAACAGCTCAAGCTCTTTGGTCATGTTTACCAAAGTTGCCTTGTAGGCCTCCAGACTGGCTGCGAGCTGTGCAATTTGTTTTTGGTAATTTTCGGACTTTACGGTTAATTCACTAACGTCTGCTTTTTCAGATTTTTTGTTAATTTTGTCTTCTTGAACCCGCTGCTTTTCTACAATGGCATCAATACCAGTTTGAAGATCCTTGAATTTTTTAACAGTTTCCTCCTCAGTAAGAGCCACAGCACACAGGGGCAACATAAACACTGATACCAGTGCAGATTTGCAATAAATAGCTAGTTTCGTATTTTTTATTAAATTCATTACCGGATCTCCGCAGCACAAGTAGAGACCGAATTTTACCAAAAAATACAGAACCCCAACCTTCCTTTATTCAGGAATGTCGGGGCATTAGCTGAATTAGGTGACGACTCTACTTGTGTGAACTACCAGTCAGCTCTAACACCACGCGTCGATTTTTAGCCCGATTTTGCTTAGTGCGATTGTCAACCACAGGCTGATTCTCACCCCTTCCCTCTATAAAAATACGTTTTTTATCAAATCCTTTAGACTCCAAATACGATTTAACCGCAGCGGCTCTTTTAAGCGACAGCTGCTGATTGTAATTTTCAGAACCAGTCGCGTCCGTGTGCCCCACGGCAACAATAACCTCAAGATTCATATTTTTAGCTTTCAACACCATTTCATTGAGCTGAATCTGAGCCTCGGGAGTTATGACGGCTTTATCAAAATCAAATAAATAAACCGCATTAAAGTTAATTTTTGAAGGGGTTACCTTGGCAACCAAAGGCACCACTGCAGGCACCACCGCAGGCTCTATTGCTGCAACAACCGGTGCCGATACTGTGACTGCAGGCATTTCAACCTTAGGTGATTCGTCTTCGGGCTTCACTGGTGCTACGGGCGCAATAATGGCCACCTTAGGTAACAAAGCGCCATCGCACAGCGGTACCGCAGTTTCAGGAGTCCATGCCGAACTGCGCCAACACTGCCCCGATGTAGAGGTCCACACTTCTCCAAAGGCATTGCGCCAGTTGTACACCTCCTCAGCACCAGCTGGAACCCATCCATTCAGCACCAAACACATTACCATCAGCATTCTTTTGTAAAAACAATTCATAAACCTCTCCTTCAATGGAATAGATGAAAAAATAGGAGTCTGCTTATCAGATCCTGCATGCCCTGGGGTTGAATTTGATTATGCTGCTCGCATAACTTTGCTGTATAGACGCACTTGCGCACGAATTGAGACATCGCAATTTAACGATTTATTTAGTAAATGAATGCCGCGTGTCCGAGCATCGTAGAATAGCGGGTTGTCCTTGACATAACCGACCTTACCCATGACCCAGTTTGCTAAAGAAACCTTGCCCATCGCACTTGAAGAGGAAATGCGGCGCAGCTACCTTGATTACGCCATGAGCGTGATTGTGGGGCGCGCATTGCCCGATGCACGTGACGGCCTAAAGCCGGTGCATCGCAGAGTTTTGTTTGCAATGCACGAACTGAACAACGACTGGAACCGCCCCTACAAAAAATCCGCACGTATTGTGGGTGATGTGATTGGTAAATACCACCCGCATGGTGACCAATCGGTGTATGACACCATAGTTCGTATGGCGCAGGATTTTTCCATGCGCCACATGCTGGTGGATGGTCAAGGTAACTTCGGATCGGTGGACGGCGACAACGCTGCTGCCATGCGCTACACCGAAATCCGTCTCGCCAAAATTGCGCATGAGCTGCTGGCCGACCTTGACAAAGAAACTGTAGACTTTGGCCCAAACTACGATGGCTCCGAAAAAGAGCCCTTGGTTATGCCAACACGAATACCCAATTTGCTGGTCAACGGCTCCGGGGGCATTGCAGTGGGTATGGCCACCAACATTCCACCGCATAATTTGAATGAGATTGTCGATGCCTGCCTGCATTTGCTGCGTAACCCGCAAGCATCTATTGACGAGTTGATGGACATTGTGCCTGCACCTGACTTCCCCACAGCCGGCATTATTTACGGAATCAACGGTGTCAAAGACGGCTACCGCACAGGTCGTGGCAAAGTGGTCATGCGTGCCAAATGCCATTTTGAAGACATTGACCGCGGTCAACGTCAAGCCATCATCGTCGATGAATTGCCCTATCAGGTCAACAAAAAGACGCTGCAAGAGCGCATGGCCGAACTTGTGCACGAAAAGAAAATAGAAGGCATTAGTCATATTCAAGATGAATCTGACAAGTCCGGTATGCGCCTGGTTATTGAGCTCAAGCGCGGCGAAGTGCCCGAGGTCGTACTTAATAACCTCTACAAGCAAACCCAATTGCAAGATACCTTTGGTATCAATATGGTGGCACTGGTCAATGGCCAACCCAAATTGTGCAACCTCAAAGACCTGATTGAGGTATTTTTAAACCACCGCCGCGAAGTAGTGACACGGCGCACGGTATTTAAGTTGCGAAAAGCACGAGAACGTGGGCACGTACTAGAAGGTCTGGCAGTTGCCTTAGCAAATATTGACGACTTTATTGCCATTATCCGCAACGCCCCCACCCCCCCGGTAGCTAAAGCAGAATTGATGCGCCGCCCATGGGACAGCAAGCTTGTGCGCGAAATGCTAACCCGCACTCGCGCCGATGGTGGCATCATCAATGCCGATGATTACCGTCCTGATGGCCTAGAAAAGCAATTCGGCATGGGTAGTGATGGTCTGTACCGATTGTCTGACACCCAGGCACAAGAAATTTTGCAAATGCGCCTGCAACGCCTCACCGGCTTGGAGCAGGACAAAATTGTTGCCGAATACAAAGATGTAATGGCTGAAATTGACGACCTGCTAGATATCCTAGCCAAACCAGCCCGAGTTTCCACCATTATTAGCGAAGAACTGACTGCTATTAAGTTGGAGTTTGGTCAGACCAAAATCGGTGCACGTCGTAGCTTAGTGGAACACAGCTCATTTGATCTATCTACAGAAGACTTAATTACACCCACCGATATGGTGGTGACATTGAGCCATAGTGGTTACATTAAGAGTCAACCTTTAAGTGAGTACCGGGCTCAAAAACGTGGTGGTCGCGGAAAACAAGCCACCGCCACCAAGGAAGACGACTGGGTAGACCAACTCTTTATCGCCAATACGCACGACTACATTTTGTGCTTCTCCAACCGGGGCCGGCTGTACTGGCTCAAGGTTTGGGAAGTCCCGCAAGGCTCACGCGGCTCACGGGGGCGCCCCATTGTCAACATGTTCCCTTTGCAGGAAGGCGAAAAAATTACCGTGGTGTTAGCACTCACCGGAGAGAAACGCACCTTCCCTGCTGATCAATACGTGTTTATGTCCACCAGCATGGGTACGGTTAAGAAAACTGCTTTGGATGAATTTAGCAACCCGCGCAAAGCTGGCATTATTGCCGTCGACCTTGACCCGGGCGACTACCTGATTGGCGCGGCCCTGACCGATGGCACCCACGACGTCATGCTTTTTAGCGATGGCGGGAAAGCCGTGCGTTTTGATGAAAACGATGTGCGCCCCATGGGCCGCAATGCTCGCGGGGTACGCGGTATGATGCTCGAAGAAGGCCAAGGTGTCATAGCCATGTTAGTAGCCGAAGACGAGCAACAAAGTGTACTCACTGCCACAGCCAATGGATTTGGAAAACGCACCAGCATTACCGAGTACACGCGCCATGGCCGCGGCACCAAAGGCATGATTGCAATTCAGCAAAGCGAACGCAACGGCAAAGTAGTAGCCGCCACGCTGGTACATGCCGATGATGAAATTATGCTTATCACGGACAAGGGTGTTCTGGTACGAACCCGAGTATCTGAGATTCGTGAACTCGGACGTGCAACCCAAGGTGTTACATTGATTGGGCTGGATGAAGGATCTAAACTCAGCGGTTTGCAACGAATTGTTGAAAACGATGCAAGCCCTCAAGAAAATGACAATGTTGTAGATACCCCCCCTGCTTCAGATTCAGAGTAACGGGTGGTTAAGAATATCTTTTAAGCGCTACAATTTTCCCATGCACCGCCCATTTAATTTTTCGGCCGGCCCGGCCACCATGCCTTCAGAGGTATTAGCACAAGCTGCCAATGAGATGCTGGATTGGCCTGACGCAAGTGGTCGCCTCAGTGGCATGGGCGTCATGGAAATGAGCCACCGCGGCAAAGAGTTCCTCTCCATTTACGAGTCAGCGGAACGCGACTTAAGAGAACTACTCGCCATCCCTGCCCATTTTAAAATCTTGTTTATGCAGGGGGGCGGACTTGCAGAAAATGCTATCGTTCCACTCAATTTATGTGGCCAAAAGCTGGATAGACCTACCGTTGCTGACTTTGTACTCACCGGGAGCTGGAGCGAAAAATCATTCAAAGAAGCAGGCAAATACTGCCAAACGCATGTGGTCGCAAGCAGCCAGGCTAACGGGTATTTATCCGTTGCTGCCCCGGATACCTGGCAACTTTCCAGTGATGCATGTTATGTGCATATTTGCTCGAACGAAACTATCAATGGTGTCGAATTTCATGAATTGCCAGATTTAAAAAATCTCGGTTCCAATGCGCCTTTGGTGATTGATTTTTCATCCCATCTTGCATCGCGCCCTGTTGATTGGAGCCGTGTAGGTCTGGCATTTGGTGGCGCGCAAAAAAATCTTGGTCCTGCAGGACTGACTCTGGTAGTGGTGCGGGAGGACTTATTGGGCCACGCCCTGCCCATATGCCCCAGCGCTTTTAACTACACGACAGTATCCGACAACGGCTCCATGTACAACACGCCCCCCACCTATAGCATCTACATGGCTGGGTTGGTTTTACAATGGATCAAACGTCAAGGTGGCATTGCAGCCATGGAGCAGCGCAACATTACCAAAGCCCATATGTTGTATGAAGCCATTGACGCTTCAGGTTTCTATGTTAATAAAGTGGCTAGATCGTGCCGATCACGTATGAACGTTCCTTTTTACCTGCACAACGAAGCACTGAACGATGCATTTTTGAGTGGCGCCAAAAATGCAGGACTATTGCAACTCAAGGGACATAAGTCTGTTGGCGGCATGCGTGCCAGCTTGTACAACGCCATGCCCATAGAGGGGGTAGCTGCGTTGGTTGCATACATGCAAGAATTTGAACGTACCCATGGATGAACACACTCCCCCCCCCTCCCAGCGCAGTC
>CALPVM020000046.1 GCA_943327015.2 Akkermansia muciniphila | reverse complement strand
CCGTTGCCCAAGTCTTTGTCAATCCACGGAATCAGGCTGCCGCCCAACGGCACACCAAAATTAGCGGTTTCAGCACCGGACAAAGCTTTTTGTTTGGCCAGTACGTTGCGGTCAATTTCTAAAATGGCAGACTTGGGGTCGTTCAGTAGGTCGCGCACTTCACTATTTAAGGTGCCGAATTGCGTGAGCAGTTCACGCATGTGCTGCGCGCCACCACCGGAGGCCGCTTGGTAGGTCATGGTGGTCATCCACTCTACCAGACCGGCTTTGTACAGAGCGCCCACGCCCATCAACATGCAGCTCACAGTGCAGTTGCCGCCCACCCAGTTGTTGCCGCCTTTGGCGAGTGAGTTTTTAATGACCGGCATGTTTACCGGGTCGAGCACAATGATGGCATCGTCCTTCATGCGCAGGGTGGATGCAGCGTCAATCCAGTGCCCGCTCCAGCCGGCAGCGCGCAGTTTGGGAAACACCTCGGTGGTGTAGTCGCCGCCTTGTGCGCTGATGATGATGTTGCAGCGCTTGAGGGCATCAATGTTGAATGCATCTTGCAGCGTGGTTTCGTTTTTAGCCCAAGCGGGAGCTGCACCACCTGCGTTGGAGGTAGAGAAAAACATCGGTTCAATCAGCGCAAAGTCGCCTTCGGATTCCATGCGATCCATCAGAACCGAACCCACCATACCGCGCCAACCGACCAAACCAACCAAATTACCTGTTTTCACGTTATTGCCTTTTTTCTTGAAAAATTAAAAAATTAAAGTGCCTTGACGACGGCATCACCCATTTCTACTGTGTTGACGCGGGTGGTGCCAGCGCTGTAAATGTCTGCGGTGCGTAAGCCTTGTTCTAGCACCTTGTGGACGGCGGCTTCGATGCGTTGCGCTGCAGCTTCCTGGTTCAGGCTAAAGCGCAACATCATGGCGGCACTCAAAATAGTGGCTAACGGATTGGCAATATTTTTGCCGGCAATATCGGGCGCACTGCCGTGGCTCGGTTCGTACAGCCCTTGGTTGCTGGAATTTAAACTGGCGGAGGGCAACATACCAATGGAGCCAGTCAACATGGCTGCTTCGTCGGACAAAATGTCTCCAAACATATTGCCGGTAACCACCACGTCAAACTTTTTGGGCGCGCGCACCAGCTGCATAGCTGCGTTGTCCACGTACATATGGTCTAAGGCTACGTCTGGGTACTGTTGGCTGACCTCAATGACCACGTCTTTCCAGAACTGGAATGTTTCAAGAACGTTGGCTTTGTCTACGCTGGTAACGCGCTTGTTACGCTTGCGTGCCGCTTGAAATGCCACATGGGCAATGCGCTCAATTTCAGGCTTGCTGTAGCGCATGGTGTCAAATGCTTCTTCGGTACCCGGAAAATGCCCGTCGGTGGCCACGCGGCGACCACGGGGTTGGCCGAAGTAGATGTCTCCGGTCAGTTCCCGAATAATCAGAATATCCAGCCCGGCAATCAGTTCGGGCTTGAGGCTGGAAGCATCCACCAGTTGGGGGTAGCAAATGGCAGGGCGAAAATTGGCAAACAGCCCCAGGTTTTTACGTAAACCCAAAATCGCTTGTTCCGGGCGCAAGGGGCGGTCTAGGGTGTCGTACTTCCAGTCGCCAACAGCACCAAACAATACGGCATCGGCCTCTTTAGCCAGCTTTAAAGTGGCTTCGGGCAATGGGTGGCCGTGTGCTTCAAAAGCTGCTCCGCCGACTAGAGCGGATTCCATTTCAAGGGGGAGTTCAAGCGCATTCAAAACTTTGACAGCCTGGGCCACAATTTCGGGGCCAATACCATCGCCTGGCAACACTGCAATTTTCATACGATCCTTTGATTCAATTCTTAATTCTTGTTCAGGCGGGCATGGAGCGCGCCAGCCACGGTTTTTGCGCCAGACGCTCGGCTTCAAAAGCTTTAATTTTGTCGGCATGGCGTAGGGTCAGGCCAATGTCGTCCAAACCATTGAGCAAGCAGTAGCGGCGAAACGCCTGTACTTCAAAAGGTATTTCTTCGCCCTGAGGTTGCACTATCACTTGGCGCTCTAAATCGATGGTGAGTTTGTAGCCGGGAAAAGCGGCTGTCTGGTTAAACAGTGTGTCTACTTGCGCTTCGCTCAGCACAATCGGCAACAGGCCGTTTTTAAAGCTGTTGTTAAAAAAAATGTCCGCAAAGCTGGGCGCAATAATGGCGCGAAAGCCGTATTGCTCCAGCGCCCACGGCGCATGCTCGCGCGATGAGCCGCAGCCAAAGTTTTTACGCGCCAACAAAATAGTAGCTCCCTCAGCGCTGTGAGCGCCGGGTTGGTAGCGCGGCTGATTCAGCACAAACTCTGGGTTGGGCTGGCGGCTGGTGGGGTCTTGGCCGGGGTATCCGGCATCCAGATAGCGCCACTCGTCAAACAAATTAATGCCAAAGCCGGTTTTGCGGATCGACTTTAAAAATTGCTTCGGGATAATGGCGTCGGTGTCTACATTCTCGCGGTCCATCGGCGCCACCAGCCCAGTGTGCAGAGTAAAGGGTTTCATTATTTTTTCGCCGCGCCTTCGAGTTTTTCACCTGCTTTTTGCAGGTCTTGGCCTATGCCTTGAACAGTGTTGCAACCTGAAAGGGCAATCATTGCAGTGGCTGCTAAGAATACTAAAAATTGTTTCATAAAAATTTTCCTTCTGTGTTTATTAGCTGAACTGGCGTACATCTACAAAATGACCATGGATAGCCGCAGCTGCAGCCATAGCCGGGCTGACTAGGTGGGTACGTCCGCCAGCGCCTTGGCGACCTTCAAAGTTACGGTTGCTGGTGGATGCGCAGCGTTCACCGGGCTCCAAACGGTCGGAGTTCATGGCCAAGCACATGGAGCAGCCGGGTTCGCGCCATTCAAAGCCAGCCGCTTTGAAAATGGTGTGCAGACCTTCGCTCTCGGCTTGCGCTTTGACCAAGCCGGAGCCTGGCACTACAAGGGCAAGTTTTACATTCTTGGCGACTTTTTGACCCAGCTTTTGGACTACAGCAGCCGCTTCGCGCATATCTTCTATGCGGCTATTGGTGCAAGAGCCAATAAATACCTTGTCAATAAAAATGTCGTTCAAAGCCTTGCCGGGCTCTAAAGCCATGTAGGTCAGAGCCCGCTCAATCGCATTGCGTTTGTTAGGGTCTTTTTCTTTCTCGGGGTCTGGCACTACGCCATCAACGCCGAGCACCATTTCAGGGGACGTGCCCCAGGTAACTTGAGGAATAATCTGAGCTGCATCCAGTGTGACTACTGCGTCAAAAGTGGCATCTGCATCGGAGTGCAAGGTGCGCCAGTAGGCAACTGCCTGATCCCACTCTGCATCGGGGCTGCTGCTATTGCCCCCGTTGCCGGGTGCCAATGGACGGCCTTTGACGTAAGCGATGGTTTTGTCGTCCACCGCTACCAGACCAGCGCGTGCGCCACCCTCAATCGCCATGTTACAAACCGTCATGCGGCCTTCCATGCTGAGGGCACGGATGGCAGAACCACCAAACTCGATGGTGTAGCCAGTGCCGCCGGCAGTGCCAATTTTGCCAATAATGGCCAACACAATGTCTTTGGCGGTGCAGCCATGCGGTAAAACGCCATCTACCTGCACCAGCATATTTTTGGCTTTTTTGGCCAGCAATGTTTGCGTGGCCATGACATGCTCAACTTCACTGGTGCCGATGCCATGCGCCAAAGCGCCAAATGCGCCATGGGTAGAGGTGTGACTATCGCCGCACACAACGGTCATGCCGGGTAAAGTTGCGCCGTTTTCAGGGCCGATCACGTGCACAATGCCTTGGCGTTTGGACATGAACGGGAAGAACGCCGCTGCACCAAATGCTTTAATGTTGGCGTCTAGCGTTGTAATTTGTTCTTTACTAACAGTGTCTGTAATGCCATCGTAGCCCAACTCCCAGCCTGTGGTGGGTGTGTTGTGGTCTGCAGTAGCAACCACAGAACTCACGCGCCACAGCGGACGACCCGCTACCCGCAGTCCCTCAAATGCCTGTGGGCTGGTAACTTCGTGCACTAAGTGGCGGTCAATATACAAAATGGCAGTGCCATCTTCTTCGGTATGGACGACGTGCTCGTCCCAAATTTTGTCGTATAGGGTGCGTCCCATGGGCTTCCTTTGGTCTAGCCATCTATTTTAAACGTAGCATGGGCGCTTGGACGCAGAGTTGCTTATCTTTGCACCAGTAATTGCTGGTGCAGGCCTGGTTTGGTAATGTCCGTTAGCTGAGTGAAAGGCTGTCAAGGGCGGTGTATACATTCTTGAGCCAAAATCTTACCCGTTGGCGCTCCAGCATGCCCAATGCATCATCACCGGTTCTGGTGTGAATGGCAGCCCAGAAACTGGCATTTCGCCGATCAATTTTTCGCATGCTAGCCTCATGCAGTTGCGACAAAATCATGGTTTTTGCGCCCAGAGCCTTTGCCGCCTTGAGTGCATCGGATGCTTCTAACTGCTTGAAGTCTGTGCCGCGCCCTTCATTTTTTACCACAATATACTGTGGGCCTGCGCCAAAAGTGTTAACCAGGCGGTCTAGAAGGTCGACAGAATCTTTGCCAGCTTCTGCTACGTGCCAAAAGTTTACGCCAACTTGCATGCTTTGCATCAGGTTAATCAAATCAGACTCTATGATCCATTTTGCTAACGGCGCTGCAGTTTGTGCAGCCAAGTCCACAATGACATGCGGCTTGGGGGCATCTTCAGATTCTGATTCGAATACCGACACAATTCTGTCTAAACCTTCATAGGTGTCAACAATGACTGGAGATGCGTAGTCGGCATAAAAACGGGCAAAGGAGGTGTGCGAGCGGTCGGTATCAAAACCGACAATAGGCTGGCCCAGATCAATAAAGTACTGTGCTAAAACGCGGGCAACCACTGACTTGCCCACCCCGCCTTTTTCACCGCCAATAAAATGAATAGATGACATGTATTTTCCTAAAAGCCAACAACAAAGCAATTTTCGTGCACATTGATTAAATGTAACAAACCTGTCAGCTGCAGTTACACTTTAATCGTTAGTTATCAAAAATACATTTCAAAGGTGACCCATGCTACCCATCAAGCTTAATAAAGAATGGAAACAACTGCTGCAAAGCTATAAAAACGACCACCAAGACCCGCGCAATCAGTGGTGTCACAAGGTCGGCATTCCCATGATCGCTGCATCTATTCCGGTAGGCGCCACTATTTTGGGCTTGCCATTGGCGGTAAGTATGTTCAGTGTAGGCTGGGGTTTCCAGTTTGCTGGCCATCTGTTTGAAGGTAAAAAACCCTCGTTTGTGGATGACAAACGCATGCTTCTGGTAGGCTTGGCCTGGTGGTCTGAAAAAGTCGGCTTGAATGTGGTGAAAACGGAGTAATCGCTTGAAATTTTTTGTTGCTGCCTTGGTGGCTTTGTGCGTCTGTGGGGCGCTGCATGCCCAACCTAAAACTGCACTGAAAACCATCTCTGTGTTGGATGTGCCCCGTTATATGGGTACGTGGTACGAAGTTGCAAAATACCCCAACCGGTTTCAAAAAAAATGTGTAGCCAACACGCAAGCAGAATACCGTTTGCTGAGCGCAGATAGTCTGCAGGTGATTAATCGCTGCAAAACAGACAAAGATGATATGGAGGTGGCCATCGGTGAAGCCAGGCAGTTAGGTGCTGCTGCTTCGCCCAAGTTGCAGGTGCGTTTTGCGCCTTCGTGGTTATCGATGTTTCCATTTGTCTGGGGCAATTATTGGGTGATTGACCTTGATGCCAACTACCAACTAGCCGCTGTGAGTGAGCCGCAAAGAGACTACTTGTGGATACTCGCGCGCAGTCCCAACGTTAACCCGGACGCGTACTCTGCTTTGTTGCAGCGTCTCTCGGAGCAAGGTTTTGATGTAAACCGGCTGGAACGTACCAAGCATGCGCCATGAACCCTACGCATCCCGAATCGTTGCTGCATGATGTAGCTGCTTTGCCGCCCCTGCCTGGGGTATACCGCTACTTTGATGCTTCAGACCAGGTGCTTTATGTTGGCAAAGCCATAAACCTGAAAAAGCGTGTTTCCAGCTATTTTCAAAAAAACCATGGGGGCACCCGCATCGGGCACATGGTTAGCAAAATTGTGCGGCTGGAAACCACCGTGGTGCGGTCTGAGGCTGAGGCCTTGTTGCTTGAAAACAACCTTATCAAAACGCTCAATCCCAAATACAACATCTTGTTTAGGGATGACAAAAGCTATCCTTATCTCAAGCTTTCCGGTCGGGCTGAAATTTCTAAAACCCCAGCTCCAGTCTCAATAAGTACCAGCCCACAACCCGCAGAGTTTTCGCGCGTTTCGTATTACCGCGGGGCGGTAGAAAAAAAGCACCGCTACTATGGCCCGTATCCCAGCGCTTGGGCGGTCAAAGAAGCTATTGTGCTGATGCAAAAAATCTTTAGGCTGCGCACCTGTGAAGATGCTGTATTTGCTAACCGTAGCCGCCCATGTTTGTTGTACCAGATTAAACGTTGCACCGCGCCTTGCGTGGGGCATATTAACGCTGCAAATTACGCACAAGATGTAGCCAATGCCGAAAAGTTTTTGCAAGGCGAAGTACAAGGTGTGCTCAAAGACCTGGAAACTCGCATGCTCGCCCATGCGGACAGGCTGGAGTTTGAACTAGCGGCTGAGCTGCGCAACCAGATAGCCGCACTCTCTAATGTGCTGCACCAGCAGGCTATGGACAATGTGTCAGACCGCGATGTAGACATATTGGCCGTTAAAGTGCAGGGTGGCAAGGCCTGTGTCAACCTCGCGATGGTGCGTGGCGGGCGGCATTTGGGCGACCGGCCGTATTTTCCGGTGCACCTAGAAGATGCAAGCGTATTGGGGCAAGCGGAGGATGCTGAACAAGCTATTGCCATTGAAGCCCAAGTGCTGGAAGCGTTTATTGCCCAGCATTATTTGCAAGTGCCTTTGCCTTCAGTGCTGGTGGTAAGTGAGCCGGTAAGCAAAGATTTGCTGGCTGCATTAATGCAACAAACGGGGCAAAAGGTATCTGCAGTATTTCAGCCGCGTGAGCAGCGTCGCGCTTGGCTGGACATGGCCCAAACTAACGCTGCGTTGCAACTGGCACGGTTGCTGGCAGAAGAGGGCTCGCAGCAAGCGCGCACCCGTGCCTTGGTAGACGCACTCGACTTAACCTTAGAAGCTACGCCCGATAATTTGGATGCACTACGGATTGAGTGTTTTGACATATCGCATACCTCTGGCGAAGCAACGCAGGCTTCGTGCGTGGTGTTTCAGCACCATGCCATGCAGTCGTCAGAATACCGCCGCTTTAAAATTGAAGGCATTACCCCTGGCGACGACTACGCAGCCATGCGCCAAGTGCTGACGCGCCGCTACAGCAAAACAGATCCCGCCAAAATGCCCGACTTGGTGCTGGTGGATGGCGGAAAAGGGCAGGTCAGCATGGCGGCTGACGTATTTACCAGTTTGGGCTTGGATCTGTCTCGCATTGTGGGCGTAGAAAAAGGCGATGGCCGTAAAGTGGGTTTGGAAGAGCTTGTGTTTGCCGATGGTCGCGAAAAAGTGTACCTTGGCGCAGACTCGGCTGCGTTGATGTTGGTCGCGCAAATACGCGACGAGGCACACCGGTTTGCCATTACAGGCATGCGGGCGCAACGCGCCAAAGTGCGTGTGGGCGGTGGCCAGCTAGAAGACATATCAGGTGTGGGGCCTAAGCGACGTGCCAAACTGCTACAACGTTTTGGTGGTGTACGTGGTGTTGCACAGGCAAGCGTTCAGGATATTGCAGGAGTCGACGGAATTTCTCGCGAATTAGCTGAAGAAATTTACCGCGCGCTGCATTAGCCGTGCCACAATAAGGCCATGTTTACCACTATTCCAACCATCTTGACCTGGACGCGGATTTTTGCGATTCCCCTGATTGTGGGGGTGTTTTATCTGCCCGATTATTTGGCTGCGCAGCCGCAAAAAAATCTGATTGCTACGGTGCTGTTTGTGGTTTTCGCCCTAACTGACTGGCTTGACGGTTATTTGGCGCGCAAGCTTAACCAAGCCTCGTCTTTTGGCGCTTTTTTAGATCCAGTGGCTGACAAATTTTTGGTGTGTGCATCCCTTTTGATATTGGTTCACTTACAGCGTGCGGATGTGTTTGTCGCGCTCATTATTATTGGTCGCGAAATAGCTATCTCTGCTCTGCGCGAGTGGATGGCGCAAATTGGTGCATCCAAAAGTGTGGCGGTACACATGATTGGTAAGCTCAAAACCACGGTTCAAATGGTGGCAATACCTTTTTTGTTGTTTGATGGACTCTTGTTTGGTCTGATCGACACCCGTGTGTGGGGCGGTTGGCTCATTTGGATCGCTGCCATCTTTACAGTGTGGTCCATGGTGTATTACCTGCAAAAGGCCATACCTGAAATTCGGGCGCGTGCGCGTTAAATTTTAAAATCCAGAGGAGGGTGGCATGTACAAAACAGAAATGGTTGCCCACATGGCTAGTCAAGCCGGCATTACCAAGGCACAAGCCAAACTGGCTTTGCATGCTTACATAGATGCGGTGCAAACCACCTTGCAAAAGGGCGGGGCGGTGTCACTGATTGGCTTTGGATCGTTTAAAGTTCAGCGCCGCGGTGTGCGCAAACAGATTAATCCCCGCACATTGCAGCCAATGACAGTGCCAGCAACTAAAATTCCTAAGTTCAAAGCTGGAAAATCATTCAAAAATGCGTTAAACTACTAGCAGTTTACGGGTGGGGTGATTAGCTCAGTTGGTAGAGCGGCGCCCTTACAAGGCGTAGGTCGGCGGTTCGAGCCCGTCATCACCCACCACCACCCTCAATCATCAAGGCGAACACATCAATGGTTCGCCTTTTTTGTTTCTACTCGGAGCTCTTGCATGTTTGATTTTGTTCGCAACCACACCAAAATCATGATGTTTGTCATGTTTTTGCTCATCATCCCGGCGTTTGTGCTGGTGGGGGTTGATGGCTACAAAGGCATGGGCAGCACTGGTGCTACAGTCGCCAAGGTAGGCAGTCAAAAAATTACCCAAACCGAATGGGACGACGCCCATAAGCGTGAGGTAGACAGAATGCGCGCCTCCATGCCCGGTTTGGATGTCAAGTTTTTTGATACCCCTCAAGCACGTTATGCAACCTTAGAGCGCTTGGTGCGCGACCGTGTGCTGACTGATGCTATTCAAAACACACACCTCTCTACCACTGACGCTCGATTGGCGCGTGAGTTACAGCAAAACCCAACCATTGCAGCTTTACGCAAGCCGGATGGTAGTTTAGATATGGAGCGCTACCGCCAATTGGCTGCTAGCATTGGCTTGACGCCAGAAGGTCTGGAAGAGCAAGTACGTTCCGATATTTCTATGCGTCAGTTGGAATCGGGTGTTGTTGGTACCGCATTTGCCACCAAGGCTGTAACTGACGTTGTAATGAAGGCGCTTTTTGAAAAACGCGAAGTACAAATGGTGCGTTTTAAACCGGCAGACTTTGCTACCAAGGTCAATGTGTCAGATGCCGACCTTGAGGCTTACTACAAAGACAATGCCGCCAACTTTCAGGCGCCTGAATCTGCCAATATCGAATATGTGGTGCTCGACTTGGAGTCCATTAAAAAAACCATCACCCTGAACGAGTCCGATCTTAAAACGTACTACGAGCAAAACGCCCAGCGTTACAGTGGTAAAGAAGAGCGCCGAGCCAGCCACATTTTGTTAAATGCGTCTAAAGATGCGCCTGCAGCTGACCGCGAAAAAGCCAAGGCACGCGCCCAAGCCCTGTTAGAGCAAGTGCGCAAAGCGCCACAGTCTTTTGCTGATGTGGCGCGCAAAAATTCGCAAGATACAGGCTCTGCTCCTAATGGCGGTGATTTAGACTTTTTTGGCCGTGGCGCTATGGTCAAGCCGTTTGAAGATGCCGTTTTTTCTATGAAAAAGGGTGAGGTGAGTAACGTGGTGGAATCCGAGTTTGGCTACCACATTATCCAACTCACTGACATTAAAGTGCCTAAGCAAAGTAGTTTTGAAGAACTGCGCCCAGGAATGGAGGCTGAATTAAAAACCCAGCAAGCGCAGCGCAAGTATGCCGAATTGGCCGAAGTGTTTACTAACAGTGTATACGAGCAGTCTGACAGCCTCAAGCCCGTGGCTGAGCGCCTGAAATTAGAGATTAAAACCGCCAGCAACGTGCAGCGCACAGCCACGCCGCAGGGCGCAGGTGTGATTGGTAACGCCAAACTGTTGACAGCTTTATTTTTTGCAGATTCGCTGGAAAAAAAGAACAATACCGAGGCTGTAGAAATTGCTGCAAACCAGTTGGCATCTGCGCGCATTGTGCAGTACACACCGGCGCGTACGTTGCCCTTGGCTGAAGTACGCAGCAGCGTACGCGATCGCCTTAATGCTAAGCGCTCGGCCGAGCTTGCACTTAAAGAAGGTAAAGAAAAGCTTGCGGCATGGAAAGCAGCACCTGCCACCGCGAGCCTGCCTGCATCGGTCGTAGTCGCGCGTGACCAAACCCAAGCATTGCAGGGTACGGCTCTTGACGCGGTACTTCGTGCCGATACATCGACTTTGCCAGCATGGGTGGGCGTAGACCAAGGTGACGCAGGCTATCTGGTGGTCAAAATTAACCAGGTATTGCCACGTCCGGCATCGGCTGATTTAAAGTCCAAACAAGAACGCGCCCAATTTGCCCAATGGTTTGCCAGTGCTGAAAATCAGGCTTACTACAACTTGCTTAAAGACCGTGCAAAAGTGCAAATGAAAATAGACGCACCAGCCAAGGAAGCGCCCACAACCGGTTTGTAAAGCAAATATTCAGGTTATAATTTAACGCTACGGTGGCTGTAGCTCAGTTGGTAGAGTCCAGGATTGTGATTCCTGTTGTCGTGGGTTCGAGCCCCATCAGCCACCCCAATTAAATTAACAACTTAGCCCAACTCACAAGGTTGGGCTTTTTTGTTTTTGGTGAGGTTGTAGGCAATCTGTAGGCAACTTGTCCAAATCCAGTGCCAGCGAATGCCCTCTATCAGCTGCAATTGCGAGAATATCTCCCATTGGTAACCAAACCGTAGCACTTATTCCAGCGACTTCACGCATTGGCTGATATCTTCTCATTTTGGTAGACTCCGCTCCATTCCCATGCAGGGCAGTTGTAGGCATAGAAAACGTAGCTG
>CALPVM020000045.1 GCA_943327015.2 Akkermansia muciniphila | reverse complement strand
CTGCTACATCGGCTGTTACCACAGCTGCTGCTGGTGCAGCCGCTGGAGCTACAACTGCGTTAGGTACTGCTGTTGCTGCAGTGGGTACTGCTGGTGTTGTGGCGGGTGCAGTGGCTGCAGTGGCTGTTGTTGCTGAGGTTACAAAAACCGACTCCAACACAGGTACTACAGGTACTACAGGTACTACAGGTACCACGCTTTAATTCAAAAGCTTTGCATTTAACGGCGCCTTCGGGCGCCTTTATTTTTTGAGATTTCTTTTGCAGTTATTCCGCTTTTTATTCTGTTTTTGGCTCGCGGTTGTCCTCACAGCGTGTTCAACACAATATTCATTGTTATCTAGGGTTGTTCTGGAGCTAAATTCTCAGTCTGGTGTTGCTGGTGGTGATTCCCATTTGCCTGCAAAACCTGATTTAAGGTATCGTTATTTGCGGGTGGATGTGAGCGGCAAAAAACCAGCTATGTTGGTTTTGGCTTTTGAAGAACCTCATCCACTAGGAAGTGTTGAGGTTTGGTATTCAAACGCTGGTCAGGTAATAAAAACCTTACATGGTCGCATAATCTCTACCCATGGGCTTGAAACTAATTGGTTAAATGTGCAACTCCCATTTTTACCGGTGCAATGGCTACCCTTAAAACTTGGGCAAGTCGAGTATCAGCGTGTGCGCGATCAAATGCCCGGCTACCAATACCAAGTATCAGATACGGTATTCATAAAACCTTTGCAAAACATCCCAGCCATAGATTTGCCCGGTCATAATTTACAGAAGCATGCAAGCCACTTTCGCTGGTTTGAAGAGACTTCCAATGCTAACTTGCCCAACTCTTACTATGCTTGGGGTGTGCACCGTGGTCAATACACTGTTGTTTACTCTGAACAATGTTTATCTGTAGGTTTTTGTTTGAAACTTCAGCGTTGGCCTGTCCAGGAAGAGCCGTTTTGAAATACCCGCGTTCCACTCTTTTGTTTCTTTCCTTGTATTGGTCTACGGTTTCGGTAACGTATGCCCAAGCAACTACTTCAGTAGCATTCATGGCCCCTGTGCAGCCGGGGGAACGTTTGAGTGATTGGATGTGGCGCAACGTATCTCTCAATACAGACACCACTGCATTGCACTGGCAAGCCAGGTCAGAACGTTCTTACCAGTACCGGCTGCAACAAGCAGTTGTCCAAATGTTGTCTGACAATAGCTTGAGTGAACTCCTGGCTAATATGCCAGTTACCGGTCGATTAACACTGCTTTCTTCGGATATGCGTGTTTTGCAGGCTAATCCGGCGCAAGATCCACTATTGCGTGAGGGGCATACCGTTCAACTTTTCCAACGACCAAGGCATGTGGCATTGCTTAATACGGACGGTTCAATTTGCTTGGTTCCGCATCATCCATATGCGGTGGCTTTAGATTATGTGCGTCATTGTCGTGGGCAAATAGCCGCTGAAAAAGTCGACTGGGCCTGGTTGGCACAACCTGATGGACGCACCAGTCAAGTGGCTTTAGCGCCGTGGAATTTGGCTGCGCAGGATGCTCCGGCACCCGGTGCGTGGATTTGGGCTCCGGAGCATATTTCGAATATTGATGCTGCGGTGTCTGATAATCTGATCCGTTTTCTTGCAACTCAGCATCCAGCCGAATTCACGAATATTCAGGTCAGCTATTTGGAACCGATGGAGTTACGGCAACCGCACCAGACTGTAGCCGCTTTGTCGCTAACAGCTAGTGACTGGGGAGAAATAGGGTTATTGCAAACGCCAACAGCCCGTATGGCACCAACAGGAAATATGCGTTTCCATCTCAGCCAAGTTTCACCCTATACCCGCGGTACGGTGATGTTTCAGCCACTTGACTGGGTGGAAGCTGGTTTTAGATATACAGATGTTGCTAATAGACTTTACGGACCAGAAATTGCGGGTGATCAATCGTATAAAGATAAATCAATAGACTTTAAATTCCGCTTAGTCAAAGAAGATGCTTTATGGCCGCAATTGGCGGTAGGTTTACGCGATGCAGGTGGTACTGGTTTGTTTTCCAGTGAGTATGTCGTGGCTAGCAAACGCTGGGGTAACTGGGATGCGAGCCTGGGCTTGGCATGGGGCAACATGGGTGCTCGCGGTAATATTAAAAATCCGTTGTCTTTTTTGGATGAAAAATTTGCATCCCGACCCGAAGCCGAAAGTTCGCAGGGAGGAACAGCTAACACACTTAGTTTTTTTCGTGGCCCAGCAGCCCTGTTTGGCGGAGTGCAGTGGCAAACCCCGTACAGTCCTTGGATAGCAAAAGTAGAACTGGATGGAAATAACTATCTGAATGAGCCTCAAGCAAATAACCAGCTAAGCAATAGCACCATTAATTTCGGGGTGGTGTACCGTTACTCACCAAGTGTGGATTTCAGTGCGGCTATTGAGCGTGGTGATAAGTGGATGTTTGGATTGACATTGCATGAACAGCTTAATAGGCTGAAATCGCCCAAATTGTTGGATCCAGTTTTGCCGGACGTTCGACCGGAACCTCCAGCAGTTCATAAAGTCGTCCAATGGTCTACTCTTGCAAATTCCTTAGCTATTAACACAGGTTGGACAATTCGTAGTATCCACCAACAGCATAATTCAACCATTGTAGAAGCTGAAGTGGATAATGCAGTACACCTCCAGGAGCGTGTAGACCGGGCAATTACGGTTTTGCACCAGCACGTACCTGCAAGTGCATTGCAATTCGTGTTTCAATTGGTCGAACGTGGCATGCCCATGACCCGGATTGAGATTGATCGTGCAGAGTGGGTGGCGCGAAGAACACAGCCGGTAGAGCCATCGAGGAGGATGCAAGTACAACAGGCTATGCCAGCAAATGATTTGCCTTCATCGAAACCTGAATGGAGAAACTCAGTAAGCAGATTCAAACCTGATGTTTCACCAAGTTTTAGTTATGTGTTGGGTGGTCCAGACAATTTCTTTCTCTACCAGTTAGGAGTAAAAGGTAGCCTAAAAACGCGTTTATCTGACAGCACTTGGATTGATGCGGACGTAAATTTGAGGCTATCCGATAACTACGATAACTTTAAATACGATGCTCCAAGCAATTTACCCCGGGTGCGAACTTACCAGCGCGAATATGTGACATCCTCGCGTGTAAACATTCCTAATTTGCAAATTACACACGCCCAAAGTCTTGGTGCTAACCATTATGTAAGCGCTTATGCCGGCTTACTGGAGTCTATGTATGGGGGAATGGGTGCAGAATGGCTTTATCGACCTTGGCGTAGCCCATTGGCTTTTGGTGTGGATGTAAACCATGTACGTCAGCGCGGGTTTAAGCAAGATTTGTCGTTCCGTGATTACCAGGTAAATACCGGTCATGCCACTATGTACTGGGACACCGGATGGAATGACATTCAGATTAACCTTTCTGCCGGACTGTATTTGGCTGGGGATACAGGCAGTACGCTGGGAATCAGTCGTAGTTTCTCCAACGGCGTAACATTGGGAGCGTGGGCTACTAAAACCATGATATCTGAAGAGCAGTTTGGTGAAGGTAGTTTTGATAAAGGGATTTATATTTTTATTCCTTTTGATGTTCTGCTTCCAATTTCCACAGGTAATAATAGTGTGGTGGTATGGACACCCTTAACGCGCGACGGTGGAGCCAAGTTGTCCAGACGCTTCGGTTTGTTCGACTTCACCCGCCAACGCGACCGCCGCGCTCTGCAATGGGCATCGGTCAAAGACGTGCTGCCTCAAACTGCCGAAGACCGTTCTTACATCTTGCAGTCGACACCCCGCAATGCTTTGCAGCGTTTAGGTGAAACCACGTCCATGTTGGGTGGGCAGATATCGAATGTGCCTGCATCTACGTGGTGGTTGGCAGGCGGGGCCATTTTAGGTAGCAGTTTGTTAGACCGTGAAATGGATAAACGTTTGTCCGGTGCGCCGAATGCAGATGGAACGTACCCCAAGTCCGCAACCAGTAATATTCCATTGCTCATGGCTATGGGTACAGGACTTTTGTACACAGGAGTAGCGGGCGAGGGGCTTTCTACAACAGCTGAAACTTCGATGACGGCTGCGGCTTACACTTTGGGTACAAACTTAGCAACCCGCTATGTAGTGGGGCGGTCGCGTCCGTTTGAAGATAAAGGTCCGACTGATTTTCATGGTTTTACCGCCAACTCGGTTAATTCCGGATTTGCCTCTAACCATGTCGCCATTGCTTTCGCTCTGGCTACTCCTTTTGCGCAGCAGTACGATATGCCTTGGTTGTATGGCGCTGCAGCGCTAACTGCGGTCGGGCGCATGCAGCAGCGTGAGCATTGGATGTCTGATACGGTAGCGGGTGCTTTTATGGGTTATGCCATGGGTTCTTTATTGTCTGAGCAACAGTTGGGACGCAAAAAATCCATGCGCCTCAATGCAACGCCGCAATCGGTTACGGCTACCTGGTCATTTTAATAAGTTGTTGAAATTGGCATTGTGAGTTATAATAATGGGCTCTGCAAAAATTAGTTTGCAGATTTCTTAATCGAAGAGGTCAACATGTACGCGGTCATAAAAACCGGCGGCAAGCAATATCGCGTTGCAGCCGGCGAAAAAATTAAAGTAGAACAGATTGCTGCGGACGTAGGCCAAGAGATTGTGATCGACCAAGTTTTGGCAGTCGGTAACGGCGCAGAACTCAAAGTCGGCACACCCTTGGTGTCCGGTGCAACAGTTACAGTCACAGTGGTGGCGCATGGTAAGCACGACAAAGTGCGCATTTTCAAAATGCGTCGTCGTAAGCATTACCAAAAACGCCAAGGGCACCGTCAGCAGTTCACTGAGCTGCAAATTGGCGCCATCGTCGCCTAAACTCGTAAGGATAAGGTCATGGCACAGAAAAAAGGCGGCGGCTCTACGCGAAATGGGCGCGATTCGCAGCCCAAGATGTTGGGTGTAAAGTCCTTCGGTGGTGAACAAGTGAGCGCAGGCTCCATTATTGTTCGTCAACGTGGTACCAAGTTCCATCCCGGCACGAATGTAGGTATTGGCAAAGACCATACCCTGTTTGCATTGGTCGATGGTAAAGTATCTTTTGCTGTTAAGGGCGCACTTAACAAGCACATGGTCAGCATTACAGCCTAAGCTGTAAAGCCCCACACAAAAAACCCTGCGCTTTGGCGTGGGGTTTTTCGTTTATAAATTGGAATATTACATGAAGTTTGTTGACGAAGCCTTTATCGACATCTCTGCCGGAGACGGTGGCGCTGGCTGCGTCTCATTCCGGCATGAAAAATACAAAGAATTTGGTGGGCCAAACGGGGGCGATGGCGGCCGTGGTGGCCATGTGTTCGCTGTTGCGGACCCCAACCTCAATACCTTGGTGGACTACCGTTTTTCCCGCCGGCACGATGCCAAGCGCGGGGAGCACGGCATGGGATCCGACATGTTTGGCGCTGCGGGAGATGACATAACGCTCAAAATGCCGGTTGGTACCATTATTACCGATGCAGAAACCGGCGAGGTGCTGTATGAATTGCTCAACCCAGGCGAGGTAATCACCATTGCCAAAGGGGGCGATGGTGGTTTTGGCAATTTGCGTTTTAAGAGTGCTATCAACCGTGCGCCGCGGCAAAAAACCCCGGGCTGGCCCGGCGAAAAAAAGAACCTAAAACTCGAGCTTAAAGTTTTGGCAGATGTTGGCCTGCTGGGTATGCCCAATGCGGGTAAATCAACATTTATAACCGCAGTATCTAACGCACGACCACGCATAGCAGACTATCCTTTTACTACGCTGCACCCTAATCTTGGTGTGGTACGGGTTGGGCCTGAACAGAGCTTTGTGGTGGCAGACTTGCCGGGCCTGATCGAAGGAGCTGCCGAAGGTGCCGGACTGGGTCATTTGTTTTTGCGCCATTTGCAGCGTACCCGGTTGTTGTTGCATATTGTGGATGTAGCGCCGTTTGATGACGGCATAGACACGGTAGCGCAAGCCAAAGCCATTGTGAATGAGCTTAAAAAGTATGATGAGGCACTGCACAAAAAACCACGCTGGTTGGTGCTCAATAAGTTAGATATGGTTGCATCCGATGAGCGCGCAGCGCTGGTTAAAGACTTTGTAAAACGCTTTAAGTTTAAGGGACCGGTATTTGAAATTTCTGCGTTAACGCGCGAGGGTTGTGAACCGCTCATCAAAGAAATTTACAAACATATTCACGCACAACAAATAGCAGAACAACCACATGTAGAGGTTGATCCCCGCTTTATAGCGAATGCGGATGAGGGTGTTAACGGAGTATGAAAGAGTCAGCTGCTTCCACGGTTTTGCGTGATGCCAAGCGCATTGTAGTTAAAGTGGGCTCCAGTTTGGTCACCAACGAAGGGCGTGGACTGGATGAGCAAGCGATTGGCGAGTGGTGTCGCCAGATGGCACACTTGATGCGCGATGGCCGCGAGATCATCATGGTATCCAGTGGTGCCATTGCCGAGGGCATGAAACGCCTAGGCTGGACAGTGCGTCCCAAAGCGGTGCAGGAGTTGCAAGCCGCTGCTGCGGTCGGGCAAATGGGGCTGGCGCAGATGTACGAAACTAAGCTGCGGGCAAACAAGCTAGGGAGTGCACAGGTGCTGCTCACGCACGCCGACTTGGCTGACCGTGAGCGCTATCTTAATGCCCGATCCACCTTGCTGACTTTGCTTAAGCTGGGCGTTGTGCCAGTAATTAATGAAAACGACACCGTAGTCAATGACGAAATTAAATTTGGCGATAACGACACGCTAGGTGCTTTGGTCGCCAATTTGGTCGATGCCGATGCATTGGTTATTTTGACCGACCAAAAAGGCCTGTATACCGCCGATCCGCGCAAAAACCCAGAAGCCACTTTTGTGCATGAGGCGCAAGCAGGTGACCCCGCTTTGGAGCAGATGGCAGGAGGGGTAGGCTCCATGATCGGCAGTGGCGGCATGATTACTAAAATTCTGGCTGCCAAACGTGCCGCTGGTTCGGGTGCTGCAACCGTGATTGCCTGGGGTCGCGAACCCGATGCTTTAATACGCTTATCCCTTGGCGACTCTATAGGTACACTGCTGGTAGCAACTACCGCCAAAACGCAAGCCCGTAAACAGTGGATGGCCGATCATCTTAAACTGCGCGGCACCGCTATCGTAGATGCAGGGGCTGCACTGAAACTCCGCGAAGAGGGTAAGAGTTTGTTACCCATTGGTATGGTGCGGGTAGAGGGCGATTTTTCACGTGGCGATGTTATTGCTGTACGCGAAGAGGGCGGGGCAGAGTTTGCCCGTGGCTTGGCCAACTACTCCAGCCCCGAGGCACGGCTACTGTGCCGCAAGCCATCGTCCGAATTTGAAAAGCTACTTGGTTATGCGGCAGAGCCAGAAATGTTGCACCGCGATAATTTAGTACTGACCCGCTAAACTATCTGCTTAGTTGGGTTTGAAAGCCGCTTTTTGAGTTGCGCTGAGATAGCTTTAAAACCTTTTTAATATCAGAAACTGCATTCGCTGCGGTGCCATCGCAAGCGCCTTGCATTGCAAACGCCATGGCATGGCGAGAGGGCATGTTGTCATTCAGAGTGCGCCAAGTTGGATTGCTCAGAATATTCCACGTACCTTGGCTGGTCCAGCGCGCATAAGTTTTTACATCGCGCGTAAAGCACCGTATGCCTTCGTAGGCGGCATTAATAGTGCCTGTAACGTTGCGCATGACCACCACGTACCGAACCACACCATCCGAGCCCACTTGGATGGTGTGCGGGTCAATGCCCACCTGCAAAGTGACGTAGGGGGGCATTTCAAGCAACATGGCCGCATCTGCGGAGAATGTAGGGGCGGGAGGTGTTGCTAACTCCACCCAATCCAGGTTGTCTGCATTGTTTTGAGCCCTAACAGAGCCACACGTCAATAGCATTCCGGCAGCACAGAGCCGTGCAAAAAACATTTTTTTATTCATGTGGCTGAGTGGATTGCGGTGTCGTATTGGTCCCACCATTAAAACGGTTACTAAACCGCATAAAACGGTTTTTAACTTCGCTGCGCGGCAAAAAGCGCGACAGTTCCGTTAGCGCATTTTGGTAGACACCGCGCTTAAATTCGACCACAGCATCTAGTGACACCCAATAGTCATTCCAGCGCCAAGCGTCAAATTCAGGATGGTCGGTGGCACGCAGGTTCAAATCCCAGTCATGACCCATTAATTTAAGCAAGAACCAGATTTGCTTCTGGCCTTTGTAGTGTCCCCGCGAATCGCGGCGGATGAATCTGTCCGGCACCTCATAGCGCAACCAATCACGGGTACGGGCTACAATCGAGACATGCTCGGGTTGTAGTCCTACTTCTTCGTGTAGCTCGCGAAACATCGCTTGCTCGGGGGTTTCGCCCCGGTCAATGCCCCCCTGTGGAAACTGCCAGGAGTGGCTGCGAATTCGTTTGCCCCAGAAGACCTGATTTTTTTGGTTGAGCAGGATGATGCCGACATTTGGACGAAAACCGTCTCTGTCAAGCATAATCAAACCCCAATTTTTAAACTGTATCCATTATGCACAGCATCTGGTTTGTAGCAAGCGTCGAAAACACCATTAATGAACGGGTTATGCCATGAAAGCCTCACAATTTTTAATTTCCACCCTTAAAGAAGCCCCTACCGATGCCGAGGTAGTGAGTCACAAGCTCATGATGCGCGCTGGTATGATCAAAAAATTGGGTGCTGGCATCTACAACTATATGCCGATGGGTTTAAGGGTTATCCGTAAAGTAGAGCAAATAGTGCGCGAAGAAATGAACCGCGCCGGAGCAATGGAGCTCACCATGCCGGTAGTACAGCCGGCTGAGTTGTGGCAGGAAACGGGACGCTTTGACAAAATGGGGCCGGAGTTGTTGCGCATCAAAGACCGACACGGCCGCGACTATGTGGTGCAACCCACCAGCGAAGAAGTGGTAACTGACATCGCACGCCAGGAAATCAAAAGTTACAAACAGCTACCGAAAAATTTTTACCAAATTCAGACCAAATTTCGTGATGAGCGCCGTCCCCGCTTTGGACTGATGCGTGGGCGTGAGTTTGTGATGAAAGACGCCTATAGCTTTGACCGTGATGCCGACGCCGCTAAAGCCAGCTACCAGGTCATGGCACAAGCTTACCGCCGCATATTTGACCGATTTGGTTTGACTTATCGTGCTGTGGCAGCAGATAGCGGTGCCATTGGTGGCGACTTGAGTGAAGAATTCCAAGTGATTGCCGCTACGGGCGAAGATGCGATTGTCTATTGCCCACAGAGCGAATACGCCGCCAATATGGAAAAAGCCGAGGCCTTGGCGCCTACCGGTACCTTGCAGCCCGGGGTAGAGTCCATGGAGCGTGTAGCGACTCCCGGTAAAAGCACCTGCGCTGACGTATCAGCATTGCTTGGCGTGCCTTTGAGTCGCACGGTAAAGTCGCTGGTGTTAGCTACCGACACCAAAAATGACGATGGTGTGGTCACTAAAACGCAAGTATGGCTGCTGCTGCTGCGTGGCGACCACGACATGAATGAGGTAAAGGTCGGCAAGCTTGACGGCCTAGCTGATTTTCGCTTTGCTACGCAGGCCGAAGTAGAGGCACATTTTGGATGCAAACCCGGCTATCTTGGGCCGGTAGGCTTGCCAAAAACCGTGATGGTCGTGGCTGATCGTGAAGTTGCCATCATGAGCGACTGGATTTGTGGTGCCAATGCGGAAGATTTTCATATCCGTGGCGTCAACTGGGGGCGTGATCTGGTGCAGCCAGACCGTGTGGCTGATATTCGTAATGTGGTGGCGGGTGATTTGTCACCAGACGGAAAAGGCGTGTTGGCAATTGAGCGCGGTATTGAAGTGGGGCATGTGTTTTACCTTGGTACCAAGTACAGCAAAGCCATGAACGCTACTTTTTTGGATGTAAACGGCAAGCCACAGTTTATGGAAATGGGTTGCTACGGCATTGGCATTACCCGTTTGCCTGCCGCAGCCATTGAGCAAAACCATGACGAGCGCGGCATGATTTGGCCGGATGCGATTGCGCCATTTACCGTGGTGCTGTGCCCCATTAGCCCGGATCGCTTTCCCGCTGTCAAAGAGGCCGCTGACAAACTGTATGCCGAATTGCAGACTGCAGGGGTAGACGTGATGTTGGACGACCGTGGTGAGCGCCCTGGTGCCATGTTTGCGGATTGGGAGCTCATTGGTGTCCCGCACCGTGTGACCATCGGTGATCGAGGGTTAAAAGATGGCATGGTGGAGTACCAACACCGTCGAGAAAGTGCATCTACGCCGGTTGCTTTGGCGGAGCTCGGGCAGTTTATTCTTTCCCGCATGCAGTCATGATGGACAAAGCCCTGGCGGCTGAGATAACACGACGTGCTAGCTTGCTTACTCTGCTGGGTGGTGGCGCAATGCTGCTATCGTCAGGCCCTGCATGGGCTGGTAAGCAGGCTGAAGAACCGTTGATAGATTCGGTCCGTACTGCATTAAGTTCCGCATTGCGCAATGCCGCACCCCCGGTGCCGGAATTTGCTACGACTGATGCACGACTGCAGTATTTGCGCTGGTTGGGTGCAGCAAGCGATCGTTTGAAAAAAAGAAAGCCGGACTGGGATGTGCGGCGTGAGTTTTTACAAACCGTGTGGTACGAAAGCAAACGTGCTGGTTTGGATGTTGCTTTGGTTTTGGGGTTAATTCAGGTGGAAAGCGGTTTTAGAAAATACGCCATCAGCATAGCCGGTGCAAGGGGTTATATGCAGGTTATGCCATTCTGGACGCGTGTTTTGGGTGATGGCGATGCCTCTAAACTGTTTCACATGCAAACCAATTTGCGTTTCGGTTGCATTATTTTGCGGCACTATTTAGAGCGCGAACGGGGTGATATGTTTTTAGCATTAGGGCGCTACAACGGTTCGCGCGGAAAATCTCCATATCCTAATGCGGTGTTTGCATCCAGGCGGCAGTGGGATTTTTCCTAGGTTGTGAATGGCATCATAAAATGATATAAATAAATGGTTAAACTGGTTATATATGTTGATTTATTTCTTGTATCATCCGCGTAAATTTTAATTTCATCTTCGGTATGCCAACCAATTACAACATCCTCGTTCTCTTTAATTTGATATTCAAATTTAGGTTTTGTTTTAATGGATGTGAGTCTTGTATTTCCCTGCGCATGTGTCTATTGCGGTATTTTGAATTGGCATTTTTGTCCGTTCTGATGTGCAG
>CALPVM020000044.1 GCA_943327015.2 Akkermansia muciniphila | reverse complement strand
GGTTAATTTGCAAATCATCACACGCAAGCGCAAAACCTTTGTCCAAGCTGGGGGCCGTTGATCGTTTAATTTCGATGGCAATTTCTGGTTTGCCACCTTTTTCTAAAACCAAGTCAATCTCTGCACCCACTTGGGTTCGGTAAAAGTAGGGTGTCAGATGGTTACCAGCAGCCTGAATCAGGTTTTCAATGCAATACCCCTCATAGCTCATGCCAGCAATCGGATGTCCCAGTGCATCATCCAGAGTTTTGAGTTGCAGCAAACCATGTAACAAACCACTATCGCGAATATAAAGCTTAGGCGATTTAACCAATCTTTTGCCGGTATTCGAACTCCAAGGGCGCAAACGTCGCACCAATTGCAAATCTACCAACAGGTCAATGTAACGGTCTACCGTTGGATTAGACACACCAAGAGCACTGGCCAAACGTGACTGGTTAAGCAGCCCTCCTTGGCTGTGTGCCAACATGCTCCACAAACGACCAACGGTTTCAGCGGCCATACGTGGCGCAAACAGGGGAACATCGCGCTCTAAATAGCTGCGAATAAAGTCGCGTCGCCAGTCCAAACTTTCCGCATCATCGTGTGCCAGCAGACTATCAGGAAACCCGCCACGTACCCACAAGGTATGGTTATCGATGCCTACGCTACAGGCTTCCATGGCATTAATGGGCGCCATATCAAGGTAGGCCACCCGACCGGCCAACGTTTCGCTGGATTGGCGCATCAAATCGAGCGATGCTGATCCTAATAATAAAAACTGTCCGCCGCGCAAGCCGGATAATCGATTGTCATCAATGATTCCGCGCAGAACTTCAAACACCCGTGGTAAACGGTGAATTTCGTCCAGAATGACCAATTTACCTCGCTGTGCACGTAAATAGGCATCTGCATCTTCCAGACGCAATTGATCGGCAGGTCGCTCTAGATCAAGATACACACTTTGGCCTTGCCAATGCTGTGCAATGGTACGGGCCAGCGTAGTTTTTCCTATTTGTCGTGGTCCCAGAAGAACCACTGCAGGAATACGCTGTAATTTTTGCAATACCAGAGTTTCAAAATGCCGGTGTATCATCCTTGTAATTTTAACGTTACGTATTAAAATTACAAGGTTAAATAGCAAATAACTTACTTACCCACCAACTGATTCAAGCGCTCGGCCTCAAAACACTCAGTGCGCGCCGCATCGCCCGGCACCTGCATTTTTTGCTGCGCGCATAGCTTTTCTAAAGCCTGCCAGAGCATGGCAATTTGGTGCTCCTGGCTGGCAGCGTTGTCAATCAAACCACGTAAAGCTTGGCTAAGGGGGTCGTCATTTTGCGTCACACCATAAGCCGAAAAGCCCATTTTGGACGCCACCTCTTCGCGCTTAGCATCTTGCTCGGCCTGAATAATGCGCGCCGGATTGCCCACTGCCGTAGCGCCCGCTGGCACCGGTTTGGTGAGCACGGCATTGGAGCCAATTTTGGCGCCATCGCCCACGGTAAAGCCGCCTAAAACTTTAGCGCCAGCACCTACCACTACGTTATTGCCCAAAGTGGGGTGGCGTTTGGTACCTTTGTACAGCGATGTACCACCCAAGGTAACACCATGGTAAATGGTGCAATCGTCACCCACCTCGGCGGTTTCGCCAATCACAATGCCCATGCCATGGTCTAAAAACACACGACGGCCAATGACCGCACCGGGGTGAATTTCAATGCCAGTAAACCAGCGCGACAGGTGCGAAATAAATCGCCCCACCCATTTAAAGCCATGCATCCAGCACCAGTGGGCGCGGCGGTGCAAAATCAAGGCATGCAAACCCGGGTAGCACGTTAATACCTCCCAAAAGGTACGGGCAGCGGGGTCGCGCTCTAGGATGCATTTAATGTCAGATCGTAGGTGTGAAAACATATTGGGTTAAGTCTAACATTCAGCTAGAAACCGCAACTTTTCAAATAGTATTACTACTTTAAAAGCTGTCAAAATCTTACAAATCGGTTTTTATTTGGTCGAATTGTAAGGTTTTTCTCCTTTACTCATACCCTCCGATTGCTGCAATATCGCCTTGGCAATGCCGCGCAAAATATGCACTTCTTCTTGCGTAACGCCTGCACGGTTAAACAACTGATTGAGCCTTGGCATCAGTTTTTTGGGTGCAGCGGGGTCCAAAAAGCCTAACGCCACCAATGATTGCTCTAGGTGGCTCAGCATGCCGCTTACCTGCACAGCATCCGCCAACTGAACGGATGTCGTAGCAGGATGTACGGCAAAGCCACCCAATGCCAAACGCCAGTCGTAGGCAATGACCTGAATGGCTGCACCGATATTTAAAGAACCGAATTGCGGGTTGCTGGGAATACTTAAACACGTGTGGCAACGGTACACGTCCTCATTGCGCATACCAAAACGCTCCGAGCCAAACAAAAACGCCACGCTTTGCGGCGTTTGCGCCAGTGTTGCAAAATGTTCGCGTGGCGCCAGCGTGGGTGGGCCAAAGTCACGCGGGGTCATGGCGGTAGCGCAAATGTGGTGCACACCCTCTAAAGCCTCATCCAGAGTATCCACAATGCGGGCTTTTGCCAACACATCCAAAGCACCACTGGCACGCTGAATGGTTTCTTCACGCCGCAACACATTGGCCCAACGCGGCGAAACCAGTACCAAATCGTCAAAGCCCATGGTTTTGAGGGCACGCGCGGCAGCGCCTACGTTGCCAGCATGGCTGGTATCAATTAAAACAAATCGGGTATGCATAGACCGTTATCATAGTGAAACCGTTAAAATAGCGTAATTCATACCGCCTGCATCGCCAAGCGGCAACTATTTGTTCTTAACCACCATTTATGCAGTCCAATTTGCACCCCATGATCAACGTGGCCGTGAAGGCCGCCCGCGCCGCCGGCTCCATTATTAACCGCGCTGCCTTAGACATTGGCTCGGTGCGCGTATCGCAAAAAAAAGCCAACGATTTTGTGACCGAGGTTGACCAAGCCGCCGAAAAAGCAATTATTGAAACGCTGTTAACTGCCTACCCCGGCCACGGCATTTGGGCAGAAGAATCTGGGCGCGAATTTGGCGCGCAACACTCCGAAATGGTCTGGATTATTGACCCCCTGGACGGAACCACCAACTTTATCCATGGTTTTCCTACCTACTGCGTGAGCATTGCATTGGCTGTAAAAGGCAAAGTAGAACAAGCCGTAGTGTATGACCCCACCCGCAACGACCTATTTACCGCCACCAAAGGACGCGGAGCATTTTTGAACGACCGCCGCATCCGGGTGTCCAAACGCACACACCTCAATGATTCTTTAGTGTCTACCGGCTTTCCGTTCCGCCCGGATGACGACTTTAACCGCTACCTCTCACTCATGGGCGAAGTGATGCAACGCACCGCAGGCCTGCGCCGCCCTGGTGCGGCCGCCCTTGATTTGGCCTATGTAGCCGCAGGTTACACCGATGGCTTTTTTGAAACCGGCTTGCAACCTTGGGACGTGGCAGCAGGCTCTTTGTTAGTTACCGAGGCGGGTGGTTTGGTCGGCAACTTTACCGGCGAGGCCGAATTTTTAGAACAATACGAGTGTGTAGCTGCCACACCTAGGGTGTATGGGCAATTGGTTCAAATCTTGAACAAGTACAGCAAATTTGCCAATGCAAGCGACAAGGCAGCAGTTAAAGCAGCCAATAAACCTGCTCCTGAAACACCTGCCTCAGACGCTCCGTTTTAAAAAGGGTGATTAGTGGGTCTGTACGGTTTCCAGCCGTAATTCCTGCACCGGCACGGGGCGGCCAAACAAGTATCCTTGAAACAAGTTACAGCCGTTGTCCAGCAAAAATTCACGCTGGCCTTCGGTTTCTACACCTTCTGCCACTACGTGATAGCCCAAGCTCTGGCCCAGCGCCAGCACGGTGCGGGCAATCGCTGCATCATTAGGATCAGTCAGTACATCGCGCACAAAAGACTGGTCAATTTTGAGTTGCTGCAGTGGTAGCACTTTCAGATACGACAAAGAAGAATACCCGGTACCAAAATCATCCAGCGAGAAGGACACCCCAGCAGCCTGCAGCTCTGTCATCTTGCGGGTGGTATCTCGGGTATCGGTCAGCAGCAAGCTTTCTGTGAGCTCAATTTTGAGGCGGTGTGGGTTTGCTCCGGTTTCTTCAAACAACGCCATTACCTGTTGCACAAAATCAGGGTGGCGGAACTGGCGTGCACTCACATTCACTGCAATAGTCAAAGGCTCTAAAGTAGGCTGCTGCGCCCATGCCGCCAGCTGCTTGCATGCAGCTTGCAGCACCCAATGCCCCAGCGGCAAGATGAGACTGGTTTGCTCAGCCACTGGAATAAATTCAATGGGTGACACCATGCCACGGCGGGGATGCTGCCAACGCACCAACGCCTCTACCCCCACCATACGAGCCTCTGGGTTAACCACTGGCTGGTAATGCAAGACCAATTCGTTGCGCACAATACCTTGCCGTAAGTCAGCCTCGAGAGCGGTACGTTTTGCTACCTGCGCCTGCATGATGGGATCAAAAAAGCGCAATGCATTGCGTCCCGCATTTTTAGCTTCATACATGGCCAAATCTGCACGCTTAAGCAAATCCTCCACCGTCTGGTCGCGGTCTTCAAAGAAGGTCACGCCCATACTCGGGGTACTGTGGTGCTCCAAGGTTCCCAATAAGTACACCTGGTTGAGGTGGTCTTTGATCTTTTTACCCACTCTGTGCACCCGCTCGCTGGCAAGTTCTCGGGAATGGCCTAAGTCCAACAGCATCACCACAAACTCGTCACCACCCAAGCGCGCTACCGTATCGCAAGCGCGCACGTTGCTGACCAAGCGCTGTGCAACCTGACGCAGCAAGACATCGCCCATATCGTGACCTTGCGTATCGTTCAGGTCTTTGAAGTTATCAAGGTCAATAAAGATCAGTGCACCAAAAGATTTTTCTCGGTGTGTACCGGCCAAGGCTTTTTGCAAACGATCCAGCAACAGGCGGCGGTTAGGCAAACCTGTGAGGGCATCATAAAACGCCAAGCGTTCAATTTTTGCTTCTGCTTTCTTGCGGCCTGTAATATCGCGCCCCACGCCACGGTAGCCTTTAAAGTTACCCTCGTCATCCAGCAAAGGTGCTCCGCTGAGGGACACCCACACATGCTGGTCTTTGTCACGGGCAAACTGTAGTTCTAGGTCTTTAAAAGGCAATCGCGCATCAACCAATTTGCGATGCTCGTTCCAATGCACGTCAGTACGGTTCAGCGCCCCCAACTGGTACAAGGCCTTGCCCAATACAGATACACCCAGCAACTCACTGGCTTGCATGGTTAAACCATCCAAGCGTACAAAACTCAAGGTGTCGTCTTGCTCCCAGTACCAGTCTGAGGACAATTCGGTCAACGCCCTGAAGCGTGCTTCGCTTTCACGCAACACCGCTTGGGATGCTTTATGGTCTGTAATATCGGTAATTGAGCCATAAGCCACGTAGTGTCCACTTTGCTCCAGCAACGTAATAGCCTTGCCAAATACAGTTTTGCAAATGCCATCCGGCCCGACGACCCGAAACTCATGCGCCCAAGTGGTGCCATGCAGAGCACTTTCGGTCATGGCCTTGAAAGTGGCTTCTTTATCTTCTGGATAAATGCAATTAAAAATCGAATTAGGGTCTTTGAGTGCCGCTGCAGCACTCACACCAAAGATAGTCTCAGAGGCATCGCTCACAAAAGCAAACGCTCCGCTGCGCTTACCGTGCTTGGTAAATTGAAACAACATTTGCGGCAGCCGGCTGGTGAGGTGCTGCACCATTTGAAGCTTGTCTTCTAGCGCTTCTTTGGCGAGTTGCTCGTCGGTAAAATCTTGGATGACACCAAAATCCACATAGCTGCCATCGCGCTTAAAGTGCCGATGCATCCGACTGCGCAGCCAGCGGGTTTGGTTGTCAAACCGGTTCCAGCGGTATTCCACCAACTTGCCATCCATATTTGTCATGGCCTGCAAAATCGATGCTCTGTCGTCTTCGTGAATGCGCCCCACCGCCTCAGACAAAGAGAGCGATCCTTGCTCGGGGAAAGTCAAACTTTTGAGGGCTGTAGACCATTCCGGCTCATTAAAGCCTTGCGCTAGCGTCCAGTGACCCACGCGACCCAGGCTTTCGGTCAAATCGTACAACTCGAGCTGACTACGCAAATCTTCATTGGCGTTTTGCAAGGCTTTTTCACTGGCCTCTACAGCACGCTGCGCCTCGCGCTTGGCAGTGATATCACTAAAGTAGACCACCGCATGGGCATCACCCGCAATCGACATGGGGGAGCCATGCAACTGCAACACCAAAGACCGCTTATCTTCGGTAGTGAATGTAATTTCCAGCTTGCGGTCGCCATCGGCGTGAGTGAGGTAAGCAAGGGCTGCATCACAAGCCGCCTCGTCATGCCACATGCTAATTTTCAGGGGCGAATGCCCAACGACTGCTTTCCAGTCGTAGCCTGTCAACTGCTTCCATTGGGCATTGACATCCACAAAGCAACCATCGTCTAAGCGTAGCAAAGCGATAGCCGCCGGGCTTTTTACAAATAGAGCGTCCAGCATGTCGTACTGGCGGCGAACAAATTCCTCGCTCGATTGCAAAGCCGCTTTCAAAGAAGCGACTTCGGCTAGCAAATCTTCGGTGGTGGGTGTGGCAGGCTGCATAGCAACGTTAAGGCATTCTTGAGTTGGTGTTCTATTTGTACTATCTTTTCATTATAGAAGCGCGTCTATTTTTTTGCCATTGCTTTTACCCTTACAGCAACGTGGGCAAAGCTCACAAATCAAACTTCACGCCTTGCGCCAGTGGCAATGCATTTGAATAATTAATCGTGTTGGTGGCACGTCGCATATACGCACGCCAAGCATCGCTACCTGACTCTCGACCACCACCGGTTTCTTTTTCGCCACCAAAGGCACCCCCAATTTCAGCACCTGATGTACCGATGTTGACGTTAGCAATGCCACAGTCCGAACCCGCGCTGGACATAAAGCATTCTGCCTCGCGTAAATCATTGGTAAAGATGGAGGATGACAGCCCTTGCGGCACGGCATTGTTCAGCGCAATAGCTTCTTGCAGAGTCTTATAACGCAGCACATACACAATTGGAGCAAAAGTCTCTTGGCACACCACTTCGGTTTGCGCGGGCATTTCTACCAACGCAGCTTTGACGTAATAGGCACGCAAAAAGCTTTGCTCCAGCACGCGCTCGCCACCGCTAACCATACCACCCTCTGCACGAGCTTGCACCAGGGCTTTTTGCATCGCATCAAATGCTGCCTGGTCTATCAACGGCCCGAGCAAGGTGCCCGATTCTTGCGGCGGCCCCACCTGAAAACTTGCAAAGGCCACCTTCAATCTAGCCATAAATTCATCGTAAATTGATTCATGCACCATTAATCGTCGCGCGGTTGTACAACGCTGCCCCGCAGTACCCGCAGCGGCAAAGGCCACGGCTCGTACAGCAATGTCCTGGTCTGCGGTAGGTGCCACAATAATGGCATTATTACCACCCAACTCCAGCAGGCTACGCCCAAACCGAGCGGCCACCTGCTGCCCCACCCAGCGGCCCATGCGGGTACTGCCAGTAGCAGATACAAGAGCTACCTTGGGGTGCTCCACCAAGGCTTGCCCCACATCCGCTGCACCTAACAATAGCTGAGAGAGATCATTGGTGAGTTCCGGCTGGGCAAAGCGTTGGCATGCCCGCTCTAATGCGGCGTGAGCGGCCAGAGCGCACATAGGCGCTTTGTCAGAAGGCTTCCAAATTAATGCATTGCCGCACACCAAGGCCAAAGCAGCATTCCATGCAAATACAGCTACCGGAAAATTAAACGCCGTGATCACCCCCACCACACCCAGCGGGTGCCAGGTTTCCATCATGCGATGCCCCGCACGCTCGCTAGCAATCGTTAATCCATATAACTGGCGCGACAAGCCCACGGCAAAGTCACAGATATCAATCATCTCCTGTACTTCGCCCAAACCTTCTGAGCGGATTTTGCCCACCTCCAATGTCACCAAACCACCCAAGGCCTGCTTTTGTGCACGCAATTCTTCACCCCATAAACGCACCAGTTCGCCACGCTGCGGAGCCGGCACATTGCGCCAACGTTCATAAGCCAGTTGAGCCCGCTGCACTGCCTCAGCCACTTGCTCTGGCAATGCACTATGGCACTGACCGATGGCAGTACCATCAATCGGGGTATATGTGGTTAAAGTACCCCCGCGATATTGCTGCTCTGCCACACCCAGAGCACTCAGCAAACCGCCCGCTGATTGTGAAAACATCATGCACCTCCTTGGCTTTTGCGTTCAACCAATGGACTCCACCTGCCGGAACTGCTGGTAAGCACTGCCAAAACGGTTGGCCAAAAAGTCTGTCAAGCTCACCTGCTCCTGCCGGATAAATCCGCTGGAAGGTAATTTCCCTTCCCTAAACAAATCAACCACCGCACAAACCCCGGCCGCAGTCGTAATTTGAATGGCACTTAAAGGTGCATGGGCTGATCGGTCGGCAAATATCTTGCGGGCAAACACATCTTGCACAAACTTGCCCTGGCTCACACCACTGACGGTTACAAATACCAAAACCACGTCTTGCATGGTGAGTGGAATAGCACGGCGCAAAATGTCTTTGAGCACTTCCTGCTGTTGCTGCATACCCAAATCGTGCAAAAGCAACTTCATGATGCTGCAGTGGCCGGGGTAGCGTACCGTTTTATAGTCCAGCGTATGCACTTTACCCTGCAGCGTTTCGCACAAGGTGCCGAGTCCGCCTGACGTATTAAACGCCTCATACTCGGTACCATCCAGCGAAAAATGCTCTAAGCCCTCCAGAGGTAACACCTCAATTTTTTGACCATCATGGATAGCCTCGCAAGGGTGGCAATATTCGTTAATCAACCCATCCACACTCCATGTGAGGTTGTATTTAAGAGCATTGGTTGGAAACGCCGGCAACGCACCCACGCGCATTTTTATTTCGTGCAGACTGCTAAATTTTTGGCTCAGGTGGTGCGCCACAATGCCAATAAAGCCCGGCGCCAAACCACACTGCGGCATAAAGGCAGTACTGGCTCCTTGCGCTAATTGCATGATTTCGCGCGTGGCGCTCACGTCTTCCGTAAGGTCAAAATAATGGCACCCAGCGTCTTTGGCTTGCTTGGCTACAAGCTTTGCTAGGTGATATGGCAAGGCATTAATGACCGCATCAAAACCCTGCAAAGATGCTTGCAGCGCTTGCGTATCCGTTGTGTCCACCTCTTGCACTGTGATAGGAAGGTGCTTGAGCTCCTTCAATGCGTCAGCACTGCGGTCGATGACCTTGAGCTCATACTCCGCCGTTGCAGACAAAAGAGTGGCAATGGTTTGCCCAATATGACCCGCACCCATCAGCACGACGCGCATGGCTTTCTCCTCTTATTTGTGCAATTTAATTGTGCGCCTTTTGGCATGGGAGTGCAATCGGAAAGCATCAGCGTAATGCGTGTTCAACCATCAAGGCTTAGACTAAAATAGTACAAAACTTACTTCCATTCTTAACACCAGCTCTCCCATGTCGGTTAATCTGTACGCAAATGGCCCAAGGCGCAAACTGATTTTGATGGGTGCAGGCGCCAGTAATTTGCAATTAGCCAACAGATTATTTCTAGAAAAAATTTCCAACCTCGAAATCACCTGTATTGCCAGCGAAGAACAGGTCTTAAACCCGGCTATGCTGCCAGGTTTAGTAGCAGGACAATACTCTCTGGCTGAAAGTTCGCTGGATGTAAGAGACACACTCAATAAGTTCCAGGTGCAATGGATTCAAGACAAAATAACAGCCATTAGCACAAGCAACCACAGCGTGCAATTGCACAGTGGCCACACCCATGCTTTTGATTGTCTTTCTATCAATACCGCCCCGCTACAGCACCGCGACCAAATAGAAACTGTATTACCTGGCGCTAAAAAAAATGGTTTTTTCTTGTACCCCATGGAGCGTTTTGCACACCATTGGGCCCAAGTCTGCAGCGATGAGGCCAGCAAGGCATTACGCATTACTGTCATTGGTGGCAGCATGCGTAGCATGGAAATTGCACTAGCTGTACGGCAACGCCTGCCGCATGCAGCGGTTACCTTAGTTACGCAAAATGTTGTACAACATGCATCTCAGCCAGTTGCAGACCTGTTGCACCACAGTCTAAAAATGCAAGGTATTACCCTATTGCACGATACGGCACTTGAATGCACCGCAAACCATGTTCATCTGGGCTGTGGGGCCAGGTTAGCATGTGATATTCCCATCATTACCCTAGAACCCCAAGCACCTGCATGGCTTGGCAATATGCACGGCCAAGTTTATTACTGGCAGTTGCTGCAAGTACAACAAGGCAAACAGATGCTGCATGCCATTCTTGGCAAAGAAGACAAACCAGGCGCACCGATTAAAAGCCGTCGAATTAACACCTATTACAGTGGCAAAAGCTCCGGCATTGCACAGTGGGGCAACTATACCCTGCACGGCCGCATGGCGGGTTGGTTCAAAAATTACAAAGATAGACGACCGCTTAACCGTAGTTAAGCAGGTAAAACTCTAACCCTCTTCTAGGCCTAAATTAATTAGAAGAGGGCAAGGCTCGTTTAAGCCCTGCCCCCACTCCCGATACACTCTACTCTTTTGTCTTTATAAAAAAACTCCTATGACTTATTGCGTAGCCATCAAACTCAATGCCGGATTGGTCTTTTTGTCAGACTCCCGCACCAATGCCGGGCTGGACCAGATCAGCACCTTTCGCAAAATGATTGTGTACGAAAAACCCGATGACCGTTTTATGGTGCTACTGTCAGCGGGCAACCTGAGCATCTCACAATCGGTACGTGAAATTTTGCAAATAGAAAAGCTCAAAGACCACGACACCGATGAAGGCATTACCATCTGGAACGCCAAAAGTATGTTTGATGCAGCCAGGGTGCTAGGCTCCGCCATCCGCAAAGTGCATGACCGCGATGCCACATCGCTCAAGCAGGCGGGCGTGGACTTTAACGTATCGCTCATTTTTGGTGGGCAAATCAAAGGCGAAGGCATGCGCCTGTTTCAGGTGTATTCTGCTGGCAACTTTATTGAAGCGACGCCAGAGACGCCGTATTTTCAAGTGGGCGAATCTAAATACGGCAAGCCAGTGTTAGACCGCGTCATTACCCCCGAAACACCGCTGGACGAAGCCGCCAAG
>CALPVM020000043.1 GCA_943327015.2 Akkermansia muciniphila | reverse complement strand
GTTTTAACTGCTTATCGACATTAATTATTGATTGCAGTTGTAACTCACACCCGATTAAAACAGGTTAATTTATTTTTACCTGTGTCGGTGTTGACACATCCAGAAAACGCCCATTACCCTGCTGGCCTTCATCGTTACGACCCCAACTCCATAATAGTCCTTCGTTATCAAAAGCTACTGAATGATTAGCTCCTGCAGAAACTTGGGTCCACGCTTTGGTGGTGCTAATTTGGGTTGGAACCAGATGTAATGCTGTTACACCATTGCCCAACTGTCCGTCAAGGTTGTTTCCCCAAGTCCATAAGGTACCGGTAGTGCTTACAGCAATCGTATGCTCTGAACCTGCTGCCACTTGCAACCAGTCAGTTTTAGTACCAACTTGTTCTGGTGCCGCAACATCAGTACTCGCGCCATTTCCCACTTGTCCATTGTTATTTGCACCCCAGGCCCAAAGTGAACTATCTGTCTGTATGGCAACTGAGTGGTTGGAACCAGCAGCAACTAGTGACCATTTTTTTGTACCGACCTGTGTTGGCAAAAGTTTTTGAGTAATTGTTAAATCACCAATCCCAAGCTGACCTTTTCTATTGTCTCCCCACACATGCATGCTACCATCTTTGTCAATGCCTATAGTATGCGCATCGCCACAGGCTACTTTGATCCAACCCAATGGTGCTTCTGCACCAGCTGGAGTAAACTCAATTTTGATGGGTTGTAAGAGCGAATTCGTTTTTCCGTCACCCAGTTGGCCCTCAGAGTTCGCTCCCCAAGCAAACAGTTCACCTGTTTTCTTAATCGCCATAGCGTGAGACTTTCCGGCAGCTACCATTTCCCAATCGTTGTCTGCGCCAATTCTTACAGGGTAAGGTATGGGAGTTGTTGAAATGCTGCCATTCCCAAGCTGACCATTCGGGTTATTGCCCCACGACCAAAGCGAACCATCTTGCTTGACCGCAACGGTAAAATCTTTACCCATGGCTATTGACTTCCAATTATTGTTCTCGCCAGTAAGTAGTATGGGTGTAGTACGGTTGGTAATCGTGGTATCACCCAACTGACCCTGTAAATTATGACCCCAGCCATAAAACTGGCCATCACTCATAGGTGCAATAGTTTGATTGCCACCCGCAGCCAAAGGAACATATCCTGGGATTGGCACACGAATTGTTGCAGTACCCACAACCGCACCACTGATCTTTCCATCCACGTCTAGGTTGTTATAAGTCGCAGTAATAGTATCGGAACCAGCGGTTGTTGCTGTTAGTTCAGTCACTGTACCCGTTGTTGCAACAGTGTTTAATTTTGAAGTTATGGTAAAACCAGAGGTAAGCGTTGAAGTTGAGTTATCCGAATAAGTGGCTTTTACCGCCAAGGCCTGCTTTTTCCCCATGATCAGTGTGGCGCTGGAAGGGCTAATTTCGATCTTCGTTACGCTGGGCACATTCAAGAAAGCAGTACCCTCTACTGTATTTAGCGTTACTCCAGCAGCATTTTTGTTGGTAAAAGACGCAGTAATAGGGTACCTGCCAGTGGCTTTCGCAGTAACCAGCCCCGTTGTAGACACCGCATTTAATTGAGAATTCCAAGTTATTCCTGTTGTGATGAGTGCTACGGTTCCGTCAGAATACGATGCACTCGCGGTTAACTGTAACGGCGCATCACCCATCTTCAGCGTCGGACTAGCTGGAGAAATAACAATCGATATGACCGTAGGCGCGGGTGTAGGCGAGGGTACAACGCTAGAGCCACCGCCACCACAAGCACCCAGCAACCCCAAAACCGCCAGTACTGGCAGAGCAAAAATAGATTTAAGCAAATTTTTCATTTGTTAAAGTTCAGCTCTTCAGCCAATGTAGATTTATCATGTAAGTAATATATAAAAAGTTCAGGTATTTGTGAATAGCCACAAACTGCTTCTAAAACAGCAAGTAACGGGTAAAAGTAGCGCTAATCAGTAATCTCTCAAAAAACCTCCGGCCAAAACCCTTTGGAAGGCGTTATTGATTGCCAACTAAATGGATAGCATTTGCAATAGAATGAGATTCTAAAAACTGCACGGCAAAATCAATTACAACTCAGCTGATGGCTTTTGAAGTTCAATTCAGTACCGCTGCTAACGAAGCTTTAGAACTATTGTTTAACTTATTTCTTCAGCACCAAGACTACTAGCACTGAATAAAAGCCCACCCATGAACATTGGCATCTATATCTACCCGCAAGCTGAGGTTCTGGATTTTTCCGGGCCATTCGAAGTGTTCAGCACAGCGTCACGCATATGCACTACTGCGGAGCCTTTTAAAACTTTTTTGATTTCAGAAAACCTTGCACCTGTCACAGCCAGAGGTGGCTTGAACGTACTACCCCATTTCAGCATCGAAAATCATCCGACACTAGATGTGCTCATTATTTCAGGCGGCGTGTACACCGAAGAGATAAACAAACTGCAGGTGCTCCAGTGGATTGAACTGCAATCAAGCATGACGCAAATTACGGCCAGTGTTTGTACTGGTGCATTTTTACTGGCCGCCGCATGCCCAAATCTGACTGGACAAGTGACTACGCACTGGGAAGACGCCGAAGACCTGCAACTTAAATTCAAACACTTTGAAGTAATGCGCGATGTGCGCTGGATAGAACAGGGTAAATTTATTACATCAGGCGGTATTTCTGCTGGTATAGACATGTGCCTGCATTTGGTTGAACGACTTTACAGTACAGGCTTAGCCAATAAAACAGCGAGACAAATGGAATATAACTGGCACACTAACTGCAACGAATAACAGAAAAGTTCCTGTTGTTAACACCCCACCTACAAGGCAACTCCTCTAAGTCATAACAAATCAGGATACATAACACTCCACTTTGCCTGTATGCGTTTACCAAAGGTACTATGCACTACGGTGACTTTTTCAGTGGCACCTGAATATCCTCCACCTCCACCATGATCTCGTTTCGGCGAAACATGGGCAACGTCCAAGGCGGGTCGTAACGCGAGAGTTGTGGACTGCCCAAGGTTTTGAAATTCTTGCGCTGCATCCAAGCTGAAAGTTCATCCGTTTTTGTTTGCACACGCGACTGGTTGTTAAAACCTGAGTAGCGGTTTACCGCAAAAAATTTGCCCGGAATTTCGCGCAGCTTCACCTCAGGGTTATTGGGCTGAGGGATATTTGCTAATGAGTACTTGGACGGCATCACAAATTGAACGCGCCATTTGCTACTGTCATTCATGCTGGCATCTTTTGCCGTGGGTGTCACTGTCACCGGTGCAGTCATGGCAATTTTTTCGCTCTGCGGCTCTACGGTTACAGGTGCTGTCATTGCAATTTTGGCAGAAGATCCAGTTTTGGCTGCACTGTTATTACCAAAAATAAAGTCGGCAATTTTCTTAAAACCCTTTCTTGAGGCTTCATCCATATCGCCATCGACAACAGTCTCTGCCACCAGCATCGGGGCGTACTGTCGTACTTCAAAAGAGTCCTCGGTGACAAGCACCTTATAAATGGGTTCTTCAATGGCCATGGCAGAGAGATGAATGGCGAATGTGGCAAAGGCTAAAAGTAGGTGCTGCTTCATAGGTTGATGAATTTAAATGCATACGGAAGATCATAAGCTTGCGCTCACGCAAGAAACACTATTTTTTCTGACTACCAATTATTTCTATATTTCCACTATAATTAAATTATGGAAGAATTAAACGTTATCAAAGCTCTATCAGCACTGGCGCAGCCGCATCGCCTGCAAATTTTTCGTGCACTGGTGGTGCAAGGCGCCGGGGGTCTAACCCCAGCCATGTTGGCAGAGTCACTGGCGCTACCAGCCGCCACCCTGTCATTCCACCTCAAAGAACTACTGCATGCCGAGCTTGTGACCCAGGAGCGCAGCGGCCGCAACCTGATTTACCGCGCCCAGTTTGAACGCATGAATGCGGTGCTGGGCTACCTCACCCAAAACTGCTGCCAAGGCACATCTTGCCTGACACCGACAGCAACCGAATGTATTTGTTAAGGAGCCATCACCATGAAACGCTTTCACGTCCATGTTAACGTTAACGATCTGCAAGCCAGCATCACGTTCTATAACAAGTTGTTTGCGGCGCAACCCGCACGCGTTGAGGCCGACTACGCCAAGTGGATGCTGGACGACCCGCGCATCAACTTTGCCATTTCTACCCGTGGCAGCCAGCCGGGTTTAGACCACTTGGGTTTTCAGGTAGACGACGCCGCCGAATTGACCGAACTCAAAACCCGCGCCGAATCTGCCGACATGGCGCTGCTGGACGAAGGTGACACCACCTGCTGCTACTCCCGCAGCGAAAAGCATTGGATTACCGACCCCCAAGGCATTGCCTGGGAGCACTTTCACACGCTAGGCAATATTCCAGTGTTTCACGAATCGGCACCCAGCTCCGAAAGCTCGGCCTGCTGTGCTCCCAAAGCCGTGCCCGTTGCTATGCCAGCCATTACGCCCAAAAGCCAGACTGCCTGCTGCGCGCCCAGCACATCCAAAACCTCTTGCTGCTAACAACACCATGACCACCAATGTTTTAATTTTATGCACCCACAACTCGGCACGCAGTGTACTGAGCGAGGCCATGCTCAACCATTGGGCCAAGCAGTTGGGTAAAGATGTACGCGCATTTAGCGCTGGGAGCGCGCCCAGCGGCAAGCTCAACCCGTTTGCACTGGAAGTACTGCAACAAGCGGGCATAGACACCAGCGGCTATCGCAGCAAAAGCTGGGATGAATTTACCGCAGCCGATGCACCCACCATGCACATCGTGATTACTGTGTGCGACAGCGCCGCCGCAGAAACCTGCCCCTATTGGCCCGGCAGCCCGGTCAAGGTGCATTGGGGCTACCCCGACCCCTCCAATGCATTGGGAGGCGATGCTGGTAAACGCCAAGCGTTTGAACTCACGCGCCAAGCCATTGGCTACCGCATGCTGCAGTTGCTGCAATTGCCGCTGGATGCACTCAGCCCGGCTGATTTGCAAAAACAACTCAGCCATATTTACAGCCAATAAGCCCGTTAACACATTACGCACCGCAGACGCACCATGACAAACACAGCCACCTCCGCACCGCCCAGCCCCAGCACGGGCATGAATGTTTTTGAGCGCTACCTCACCCTTTGGGTGTTTATTTGCATTGTGGTGGGCATTGCACTGGGACAATTTTTTCCGGGTGTTTTTCAGACCATTGGCAGTATGGAAATTGCCAAGGTCAACTTGCCCGTGGGTGTGTTGATTTGGGTGATGATTATCCCGATGCTGATAAAAGTGGATTTTGGCGCGTTGGGCGAGGTACGCAAACATGCTAAAGGCATTGGCGTAACGCTGTTTGTGAATTGGCTAGTCAAGCCGTTTTCGATGGCGTTTTTGGGCTGGCTGTTTATACGCCACTGGTTTGCCCCGTATTTGCCTGCCGACCAGCTAGACAGCTACATTGCCGGACTTATTTTGCTGGCTGCCGCCCCCTGCACTGCCATGGTGTTTGTCTGGAGCCGCCTAACCAACGGCGACCCGCTCTTTACCTTATCGCAAGTGGCTTTAAACGACAGCATTATGGTGATAGCATTTGCGCCGCTGGTAGCGTTTTTGCTGGGCTTATCTGCCATTATTGTGCCGTGGGACACACTGCTGACCTCGGTGCTGCTGTACATCGTGATCCCCGTTATTTTGGCGCAGTGGATGCGTAAAAAACTGCTAGCCAAAGGGGCTGCTGCGTTCGATTCTGCCATGGCAAAAATAGGCCCTTGGTCTATTACCGCACTGCTGGCCACCCTAGTGTTGCTGTTTGCGTTTCAGGGCGAACAAATATTAAAGCAACCCTTGGTCATTGCCTTACTGGCAGTGCCAATTTTGATTCAGGTTTTCTTTAACTCCGCACTGGCCTATTGGCTAAACCGTGCAGTGGGCGAAAAGCACTCTGTAGCCTGCCCCTCAGCCTTAATTGGTGCCTCCAACTTCTTTGAGCTTGCCGTGGCTGCAGCCATCAGCCTGTTCGGGTTTAACTCCGGTGCAGCACTCGCCACAGTAGTAGGCGTGCTCATTGAAGTGCCGGTAATGCTACTGGTGGTGCACATTGTGAACAAGAGCAAGGGCTGGTACGAAAAAACCGCTTAACGCAACAATTGTTACGCGCGGCGTGCTACTTTGTCTGCCAAAATCGTAGCCAAACCGCCTAGTGTCACCAAGCCGGCAATGCCGGCACACATCACCAGCAACTCTGCCGAAAAACTGACCGGCGTCACTTGGCCGGTACTGACTTTGGCAAATATAGAAATGCTGTAATACACCATGGTGCCCCAGCTCCAGTCGAGGCGCTTGCCTTCATGCACATTAAAAACAAAAGCCTCTTCGCCAAGAGCGAAAAACGCAGTACCAAAAACAACCGCAAAAACCATTGCCATGAGCGTCCAGCGCATCATGGAGCGACCACAGTCAGAGCTTACAAACCATAACCAATATTGCCACTCCCCCACCGGAATGGGATCCAAAAATTTTGTTTGCTGACCGGCATCTGCACGCTTATTTCGTATTTTTGCAAACGGATCCCATGTTTTTGCACGCAATTCTTCAATGTAATTCTGGTCATTCGCTACGCGTGTAAAGCGGGGACTTCCATAGCTTGTAGATACTCTAATACCCCGGTATAGAGACTTTTTGTTATATTGTATTTCCGTCACATTAGCCGACGACAGGTTGGCACGGCGCAGGTCGGCATAACGCACATCGGCCTCGTCTAACATAGCCTCAGACAAATTGGCCGCGTACAAATTAGCACCCTTCAAATTGCAGCGATGCAAATTGGCCTGGCGCAAATCAATCTCGGTCATGTTGGCCTTGAGTAAATTTGCACCGCCTAAATTAGCACCCAGCAAATTGGCACGCCATAGCTCGGCATTTGATAAAACAGCACCTTCCAAGTTAGCATGGCTCAAATTAGCGTTGGTAAAGTTGGCATCATCGAGTTGCGCACCAGACAGGACGGCTTCTTCAAGGGTAGCATCCCAAAAACTGGCACCGGGTGCACACCCATCCCAAAACTTGCTGTGCGACAAGTCCGCGCCGTCAAACATGACGTGGCTTAAATGGGACGATGAAACAGTGACGTTTTTAAGGTCAGCACCATTGCAGTCTGCACCGGTCATGTCGAGGCCAGAAATTTGACAATGCGTTAAATTAGCACCACGTAAATTGATGCCCCGCAAATCGACCAAGCCATCAGAACTGATGTGCTCTGCAGCAAACATTGCGGCTGAAATAGCACTGCCGGACAAATCGATCAGCACCGAAGGGTTGTCATCTCGCCAAGTATTCCATGCACCTTTGCCGTTTTTTAAAATTTGTAGATGTTCGGCGTTTGCCATACCAACTCCTGACTATGTATGCTCTTTGTTTTAACCTTGGCTTATCCTGCGGAATGAACAGGCATCTAGGGTGTCACAATTATGTCATTATTTTGGTGTAGCAAATTTTCAAGAAACCTGACGGTATGGCGGGATGAAGAGTGTGTTGGCCGTGTTGGTTGCAGTGCCAGCTACGCTGCTGATGTGTTTCTTAAGCAGTTGAGTAAGAGGAAGAACAAAAAAGCCGACCATCCACAAAAATAACATAATAATACAAATTGACTTGTACATACATGGGCGGGTATAGTCCCAAAAATCAACTTGAAGGTCAAATATGGCAACCGAATTTTCACATATTGTAGAACGCATGATTTCAGATGATGCTTTTTGCGCGCGCTTAGTAGAAAACCCTGAATCGGTACTTGCAGAGAATGGAATTGAGGCCACCACTGAAATTGTGGAAGCCATTAGAGTGCTGGATGCCGTTGCCATCAAGCGTCTGGCTTCCGCCTTTGGAAACAAGGCCGCTGCGGCGGCGTGACCGAACCGCCATTAAAGCCAACCGCTTTTCGCGCTCGCTTTCAGGCGCGCGCGGGTCTGCTGTTTGCAGAGGTTACCAAAGGACTTCATTCCGAAGCGCGGGTTCTGCGTTACGAACTCGAGGGTTTATGCCTTCCTAGCGGCCAACTAGGTCAGCTGTGGTCGTCTAGCGCCTTCAGGCCGATAGAGCAAACGATCGCTGTACTGGATGATTTGCAACCCATAGGCAACGCTACGGGCACAACACGCCATGCCTTAGAAGATGCGTTGCTGGACATTGTTTTTTTATCAACCTGTGCCGTGCTTTTGCACGATGGCATGCTTGGCGCAGAAACCGGCTATCTTTACCGGCACAGCCTTCTTTTTCCACGCTTGCACACACAAACTGCCCTAAGGTTGCACGCACTAACCGGTAACTGGGCAAGCTATGCTCTCGACCATGCATGGGAACAATCGGTTGCTGACCTCAAACAACATTACCAGCAAGCAAAACCCTCCTTTACCAAGCAAGAGCAGTTGAGCTTACAAGGTGGAATGTGGGCTCCTGTTGCAATAGCTGCGCTAGCCGCCATTGTGATTACAAAGGGCGAGGATTTGGCCCAAGAACTGATGCCTTTGTTTGATGAGTCGCTGAGGCTGTTTGCTGTGGGCCAATCAATCCTTAACCTGAACCGCGATCTGGCGCGGAGTGTTAGTACCGATGTCATTCAACGGCTGGCACTTGATAGCGGCATAAACCCCCACGACACAGCAAAACAACTCGACCCTAACCGGATTGTGCTGGGTGCTATGTTGCTACCCACCCTGCCTGAACTGGCGCGTCAAGCGCTGCGCGATGTTGCAACCCTTGTTAATCGCACCAGCGACGCCGGTTTTACCAAACTGGGTCAGTCTTTTTATGCGCTGGCACAGCCTTTTACAGAACTCCTGTCGCTACTCGAGGGCAAAGAACCACAAAACAACGCTCCGAGCATTTGCATCAGCCCTACGCCGCAGAGAACGCAAGCTCTGCGCGCTGCGTCTGCATATCTGGACTCAGATGCTGCGCTACGCGAGGCGTGGGAAGAATACCGTTGGGGTTTTATAGGGACTGACCTGCTAACAGGGCGCACTTTCACCACCGGGCTGGTGCTGGAGCAGCGGTTGCTGGCGGGTGATATGCAATATCGCCAACTGGCAGCGGAATTGATTGCTCACTACGAGACCAACGATTTTCATTATTTCGAACAACCCAGCACCTTACCCCCCGATACAGATACGCTGGGGTTGGTGCTTCGTCTTGCCGCGCTAAGCGGCGTTACTTTAAGTGCAGGTTTTCATGCCATCGTGGCGCGTGTGCTTGAAAACTCTGACTCCAGTTTTCCTGTATTTATTTTTGACGCACCCGACAACCCCACCCACTTGCGTACCTTAACAGGACAAACATGCGCTGCCGTGCACGCTGGTTTTTTGGCTGGATATGCACAAACAGGCGGCAACACCGCTGAGATTATGCGCTTAGCTGAATCTTTATTGCAATGCACTGCATCGCATTGGTCTGCTGCGTTTGTTCACTACGATGTTCCATTTGGACTGGTAATGCTTCAAACTTGCTATAAAGCCCTGCAACAACGCGACATAGCACCATATATTTTGAGCCGATTGCAAACCACTATTTACCAATTAGCTGCTCCGTTTTGCAATAAAGTTAAGCATTCCCCGCAAGATGCGGCCCAACTGTTGCTGGCCAATGTGTTACCACAAGGGCTTCAAGCAGAAGCACTAAGTTGTATTTTGCGAAGCCAACGACCGGACGGCAGTTGGAATGCAGAGCCGCTCTTTATGGCACCCAACCGGGGCGCGCGTATGACCCCTTTTTCTAGCAGAACAGTCACTTCCTCTTTTTGCTGGCACGCATTGACTGTGTCTAAAATTAACGTAAGTACAAGCCCATGAAACCGCCTCCAGTTGAAAGCATTACGCTACCCAACACTTTTGTCACTCTGCTGCGTGAAGCTTGGCAGCAATTGGATCAATCGCTGCAAACACGCGCTCCAGCGCTTGCCAACGCATGGCGTGCATGGACGATTGCACTGGCAGGGGGACGCGATCCAATTGATTATTTTTTGCATCCTTACGCCTACCCCACACTGCTATTGCCTTGGTGGATGGATGCGACTATGGGAAAAGCAGCAAACCCAGAACTTCAACGGCATCTATTACACACTTCGTTAGCGGGCTATTATGTGATCCGTTTTATTGACGATGTGGTGGATGGCGATGCGCCTGAGCGCGTCCAGCTTTTGCCTCTAGTGCCGGTACTTCAAGCCGAATTTCATGCATTACAAAATAATGCAAAGCTGACCCCTTTGCAACAACTGGCACTGCAAAAAGCGTGGGCATTAGGCCATGAGTCTTCGTGGCTTGATAGCAAACTGGATTCTGTAGACGAAGCAAGCTTCAAACAAGTCAGTGCATGCAAAGTAGCTGCGGTTCGGGTACCCATGCTCATGGTGGCATGGCATCATGGTTTGGCTGAACTTTCTACAGAGTGGAATACATGCATAGACAAATTGGGTGCGTGGCACCAATTTCATAACGACCTTTTTGATTGGCAGCGCGACCTGCAGGCCAAGCGAGCAACATGGTTCACCAGCGAAATAGAGCGCCATCGTGGCAATGGCTCAGCACTGGCTTGGGTTGCCTCCGAGGGTTTTGCCTGGGGTGTTGCGCAGTTAGAGTCCTTGGGAAATGAGTTATTGATCCATTCGCATGCTTTGGGTTGTACGGGCCTCACGGTGTGGCTAACAGAACGTACAGAAATTTTGAAACGTATTGCCTCCGAGGTGATCTCCGACTTTGCCTATCTCGCACCGCTGCTGGTAAAGCGCAACAACGCGCCTTCCAATACTTTTGCCAAACTTTTTGAAACTAGTGAATCGATGTTTCATGGCTTTTGTAAGGAATTGCAGCGTCACGGACTGGCACCTTCGTCCCACTTAAAATTTGAACGGGGTAATGGTTTGTTGGTTGCTTACGACTTGGAACACTCCACCATCTCGGTTTCGTTGCCCAACCCTGATGACCCGATCGGTCGATTGCAAATGGCTATTTTTAAGCCCATGCTGGGCTGCAACAGCGATGCAGAAATGGCCCGTTTTATTGAGTTGCTTCTGCCACGTTTGATAGGGCATGAATTAGGGCACCATTTGCGCCACCACTATGGATGCTTCGGAAAAGACCTGTGGCATGAAGAACAGGTTGCCAACATTGTGGCATCGGCACTTACCCGCACCATTTACGACCCCGAATCGCGCACTGAACTTATTTTAGGCATCAAACGCGCCATGGCTGCGCTGGCAATAAATCTAGATGCCCGTAGTTTGGCTGCCGTTT
>CALPVM020000042.1 GCA_943327015.2 Akkermansia muciniphila | reverse complement strand
TTTACCCAAAATCTGGTTGGCCATTTCTACCACAATGTAGTCGGCTTCTAACAGTCCACTGTTGAGGTCACCTTGGTAACGGCTTAAACCTTGCAAGCAGCTGGGGCAGCTGGTCAAAATTTTGACATTAGCCTTGGGCGCAGCATCGCCAGCGGTTGTTGCCGTAAGAGCACGCAGGTCAGCCTCGCCTTTACGCAGTTCTTCTTCCTTACGAAAACGTATTTGCGTAGAAATATCGGGGCGGGTTACTCCAAATGTGCCGGACTCGCCACAGCATCGTTCGTTTTTGAGTACGGCATCGCCCACCAGCGCTTTAACGGTTTTCATGGGGTCTTGCAGCTTCATGGGGCTGTGGCAGGGGTCATGGTACAAATAGCCCGCACCCGCTCCGCCTTGCGGCACCAGACTTATGCCTTTTTCAAGCAGGTATTCATGAATATCTATGATGCGGCAGCCAGGGAAGATTTTGTCAAATTCATAGCCTTGCAACTGGTCGTAACAAGTGCCGCAGCTGACCACCACAGTTTTAATATCCAAATAATTCAAGGTGTTAGCCACGCGGTGGAATAGCACTCGGTTGTCAGTAATAATTTTGTCGGCTTTATCTTTCTGCCCGGATCCACGCTGCGGGTAGCCACAGCACAAGTATCCCGGCGGCAGCACGGTTTGTACCCCCGCATGCCACAGCATGGCTTGGGTTGCCAAGCCGACCTGACTGAACAGGCGCTCCGAGCCGCACCCCGGAAAGTAAAACACCGCTTCGGTATCTGCATTGGTGGTTTGCGGATTGCGGATAATCGGCACGTAATCAGCGTCTTCAATGTCCAGCAGTGCACGTGCGGTTTTTTTAGGCAAGCCGCCCGGCATTTTTTTGTTAATAAAGTGAATTACCTGCTCTTTGATCGGCGCCGTACCCACGGTAGCACGTGGCTTAGAAGTTTGCTTTTTGGCAAATACTTGCAGCACCTCATTAGCCAAGCGTTGCATTTTAAAACCCACATCCACCATGGCAGTACGCATCAGTTTGATGGTTTGCGGGTTGGTTGCGTTCAAAAAGAACATAGCAGCAGCATTGCCGGGGCGGAACGATTTTTTACCCATTTTGCGCAGCAAGTTGCGCATGTTCATGGTTACATCGCCAAAGTCAATTTTGACCGGGCACGGGCTTTCGCACTTGTGGCACACCGTGCAGTGGTCGGCCACGTCTTCAAACTCTTCCCAATGGCGGATGGAAATACCACGGCGGGTTTGCTCTTCGTACAAAAAGGCTTCTACCAAGAGCGAAGTAGCCAATATTTTGTTACGCGGGCTGTAAAGCAAATTGGCGCGCGGCACGTGTGTTGCACACACTGGCTTGCACTTGCCACAACGCAGGCAGTCTTTCACACTGTCGGCAATGGCGCCGATGTCAGACTGCTGCATGATGAGTGACTCGTGCCCCATCAGGCCAAAGCTGGGGGTATAGGCGTTGGTGAGGTCGGCATGCAGATCGCCACCGCGCAACAATTTGCCTTTGTTAAAACGCCCTTCGGGGTCGATTTTGGCTTTGTAGTCGGTAAACGGCTGAAGCTCGGCGTCAGACAAAAATTCGAGCTTGGTAATACCAATGCCGTGCTCGCCTGATATGACGCCATCGAGCGAACGCGCCAAGGCCATAATGCGCTTAACAGCACCGTGGGCCGCTTGCAGCATGTCGTAATCATCGCTATTGACCGGGATATTGGTATGCACATTGCCATCGCCGGCATGCATATGCAGCGCCACCCAAACACGGCCTTTTAGCACACGCTGATGAATATCCACGCACTCAGTCAAAATCGCTTCAAACGCACCACCCGTAAAAATGGCACGCAGCGGTTGGCGCAACTGCGTCTTCCAGCTGGCACGCAAGGTGTGGTCTTGCAGCTGCACAAACAGGTTTTCTACATCGTCTAACCATTGTTGCCACTGCTGGCGCACTTCTGCAACCAAAGCCAGCGCTTGGGACACACGGTCTTGCAACAATTCGGCCGCTGGAACGTCGTTGGCATCGGCCATTTTGCCCAAGGGTAAATCGCTACGGCCTAAAAATTCGGTCAGGGCGTCGCACAAACTCAGCTTATTACGCAAGCTCAGTTCAATGTTAATGCGTTCAATACCATCGGTGTACTCTGCCATGCGCGGCAGCGGAATCACCACGTCTTCGTTGATCTTGAAGGCATTGGTGTGGCGCGAAATAGCGGCCGTTTTTTTGCGGTCTAGCCAGAATTTTTTACGTGCTTCGGCACTGATGGCGACAAAACCTTCGCCACTGCGCGAGTTGGCAATACGCACTACTTCAGACGCCGCTCGGGCGACCGCATCGGCATCGTCCCCAGCCAAATCGCCCACCAACACCATTTTGGGCAGTCCACCACGTTTGCTTTTGGTGGCATAGCCAACCGCTTTGAGGTAGCGGTCGTCCAGATGCTCCAGCCCGGCTAGCAATACGCCCGAGCGTTTTTGCTCGGCAAACATAAAGTCTTTAATCTCCACAATGCTAGGCACTGCGTTACGCGCATGTCCAAAAAACTCCAGGCACACGGTACGCACATGCGCCGGCATGCGGTGCACGACCCAGCGGGCACTGGTAATTAAGCCATCGCAGCCCTCTTTTTGGATGCCGGGTAAGCCACTTAAAAACTTGTCGGTAACGTCTTTGCCCAACCCCTCTTTGCGGAAGGTTTTGCCGGGAATGACCAAACTTTCGGTTCGTAAGTGGGTTTTGCCATCGGCCTTGAAGTATTTAAGCTCGAAGGTAGCTTCATCCACATCATGAATCTTGCCCATGTTGTGGTTGATGCGGGTGACTTCCAGCCATTCGGCCTGCGGCGTGACCATGCGCCACGACGCCAAGTTATCAAGTGCTGTACCCCAGAGTACGGCTTTTTTACCGCCGGCATTCATGGCAATATTGCCACCAATGCACGAGGCTTCGGCAGAGGTGGGATCGACCGCAAACACAAAACCACCGCGCTCAGCCGCATCCGCCACACGCTGGGTAACCACACCCGCCTCGGTCCACACGGTAGCCACCGGTTGCTGCATGCCGGGCAACAACTTCATTTCGACCTCGGTCATGGCCTCCAGCTTTTCGGTGTTAATGACCACGCTTTTCCATGTCAGGGGCACCGCGCCGCCGGTATAGCCGGTACCACCCCCACGCGGCACAATCGTCAAGCCCAGGTCAATACAGCCTTTAACCAAACCCGCCATTTCTTCTTCTGAGTCAGGGGTGAGTACAACAAAGGGGTACTCCACGCGCCAATCGGTAGCATCTGTGACGTGCGATACGCGGCTCAAGGCATCGAACTTAATGTTGTCCTTGGCGGTAAGCTTGTTGAGTTGCTTTTGCGCCTTGCGCCGAAGGGCTGCCACGTTTACGAATGCTTCGTCAAACGCCTGCACCGTGCTGTGCGCCGCTGCCAGCAGTTTGCCAACCATGGCGTCACGGTCTGGATCATTTTGCGGAGTACGGCGTTTTTCTATTTCACCTAAGCGATGGTTTAACGCATCCACTAACAGACTACGGCGCTTGGGGTTGTCCAGCAAATCGTCCTGCAAATAAGGGTTACGCTGCACCACCCAAATGTCGCCCAGCACCTCGTACAACATACGTGCAGAGCGCCCGGTTTGACGCTCGCGCCGGAGTTGGTTCAATAAATCCCATGCTGTAGCACCCAATAGACGAATCACAATTTCGCGATCCGAAAAGGATGTGTAGTTGTACGGAATTTCACGTATGCGCTCATGCGCAGGCTGCCCCAAAGGGGCACCAGAAAGGAGATGGTTCAACGAAATGGGCGCGTTCATTGGATTAAGTAGTTGCAACGCCGAACACGAAAAACCGTGACCGGCTAGACCTAGATGTTACCGCAGTAGTGCATTCACTTATACAACTACAGGAAACCAAGGGCGCTTTTGCTTGACAATACGTACAGATTAAGCTCTCCCGCCACACATGACCCAAGCAACCCAAACCCTACTGAATGGCGACTGGCCTTATCCACGTTGGATAGCGCACCGTGGAGCCGGCAAACTAGCACCTGAAAACACACTCGCCGCTTTTGCGTTGGGCGCGCAGCACGGTTATAGAATGTTTGAATGTGATGTCAAACTGAGCTTAGATGATGTACCATTTTTGCTGCATGACGATACTTTAAGCCGCACAACCAACGTTATACGCACTTGGAATACCGATCACAACCCAGTGGCAGGACATTTTGCATGGAGCAAATTATCAACCTTAGATGCAGGCAGTTGGCACTCTGAGCAGTTTAAAGACGCTAAGATTCCCACCTTAGAACAAGTAGCGGCTTTTTGCACACAAAATAATTGCCACATTAATTTAGAAATTAAACCAACTACCGGTACAGACCACCACACCGGGGCCGTTGTGGCTGAATATGCAGCCAGACTTTGGCAATATGCCGCTACGCCGCCGCTGTTGAGCTCATTCAAACCTGAAGCATTGCGAGGTGCCGCTGCTGCGCATGCAGATCTACCCCGCGCCCTTCTGTTAGACACTTTATGGGACGGCTGGCTGCAAACCGCCTTGGAACTGCAATGTGTAGCTATTGTTTTTCACCATAGCCTGATCAGCACTGAAACCGCGCAACTGGTAAAAAAAGAAGGGTTGCGCTTTTTAAGCTACACCGTGAATGACGCTGAAACTGCTAACAGGCTAATGGCTTTGGGTATAGATGGAATCATTACCGATAGGGTGGATTTTTTTCAACCCGATCAATGATTTTTACGCCACCCCAACAACATCTGGCAAGCAGCGCATGCCAACACCATGGCAGCATAGGTAGCCATTTTTCCGTCACGGCCAAAAAAAAGCAATCCTACGACTAAAACCAGGACACCCACAGCAGTATTTGCGCCCGTCTGACGCACCCACGACCACCGCGGCGAATATTTAGCACCCAACCAAAGGGCGCATATTGCCAACATTAGCCCCACAGCCAATGCAGGAGCAACAAAATTCAGCAAGTGATTCATAAAATCAATAAAACCCATGGTTTAGAGCGTAAGTTGTTATTCGGTATTTTGCAAGCCAGTGATTTTATAATGATCACTAATTTATGACAGTATGGACATTAGGCATTAACCACACCACTGCACCGCTAGATTTGCGCGGACGGTTTGCTTTTGCTATGGATCAACTGGAACCGCATCTGCGTGCATTGCGCCAAGCATTAGGCCAAACGCCAGAAGCCACGATTGTTTCTACCTGCAACCGCACAGAAATTTATTGTGCTGGTGAGAATCCTCTGCAAGAACCAACGCTCAACTGGCTAGCGCAGTGCGGTGGACTAAGCGCCAACGACTTGCGCTCTTACACATACAGCCTGCAAGACGACAAAGCGGCACGCCATGCCTTTAGGGTAGCCAGCGGACTTGATTCGATGGTACTGGGTGAGCCACAAATTTTAGGACAACTCAAAAGTGCGGTTCGCGCTGCAGAGGCAGCAGGCGCTTTAGGAAGCACCTTGTCGCAAATGTTCCAGCGCTCTTTTGCTGTAGCCAAAGAGGTGCGCACTTCGACCGAAATCGGCGCCCATTCCATTAGCATGGCTGCTGCCACAGTGCGCCTAGCAGGTCAACTATTCGAAAATCTGAACCAAGTCAAAGTTTTGATGGTGGGCGCAGGCGAGATGATTGAGCTTTGCGCCACCCACTTTGCAGCCAAACATCCCAAAAAACTAACCATTGCCAACCGCACACTCGAGCGCGGCGAAAAAATCGCCAGCCGTCTAGGGGGCGATGTCATGCGCTTAGCCGACCTGCCCGAACGGTTGCATGAGTTTGATACCATCATCAGTTGCACTGCCAGCACCTTACCCATCATTGGCTTGGGGGCAGTGGAACGCGCACTCAAGCGCCGCCGCCACCGTCCGATGTTGATGGTGGATCTAGCGGTACCCAGAGATATCGAGCTTGAAGTGAAAGCCCTGGAAGATGTGTATCTTTACACGGTTGACGACTTGTCTAGCGTAGTAAAAACAGCACAATCCAACCGGCAAGCCGCCGTAGCACAGGCAGAAGCCATCGTGGATGCAGGCGTTTTGAGCTTTATGAATTGGATTGATCAGCGCAGCTCCGTGCCGCTGATTCAGCAGCTCAATGCCCAAACTGAAGCGTGGCGACAGACTGAGCTCCAACGTGCCCGCAAAATGATAGCAAAGGGTGACGACGTAGATACCGTGTTAGAAGCACTGAGCAGAGGCATCACCCAAAAAATACTACACGGCCCCTTGGCAGAACTCCATGCCGGAGATTCTGCAGCGCGCGAACGGGCTAGCACCGCTATTTCGCATTTCTTTTTACGCAACAGCCGTTAGGGCCCCCATGAAACCTTATTTACGCGCCCAAATGGAGCGCTACGCGCTACGCTTGTCCGAGCTCGAATTTTTGCTCTCGCGCGAAGACATTATGAAAGACATGGCGCAATTTTTGGCCCTGTCGCGCGAACACACCGATGTAGCTGCCGTTGCCAGTCGCTGGCAACGCTGGCAACAACGTGCTGCCGACTTGGATGCCGGCCAAGAGATGCTGAAATCCGCCACGGACGATGCCGATATGACCGGCATGGCACAAGAAGAAATAGACTCAGCCGGTGCCGAGATGGCTCAAATTGAGACCGAACTGCAACGCATGCTGCTGCCCAAAGACCCGGACGATGCGCGCAATGCGTTTATAGAAATCCGGGCCGGTACCGGTGGTGACGAATCAGCCCTATTTGCCGGCGATTTGGCGCGCATGTACATGCGCTACTGCGACCGGCGTGGGTGGCGCGCCGAATTCATCAGCGAATCACCCAGCGAACTGGGCGGTTACAAAGAGGTCGTCATTCGCATAGAGGGCGACAATGTCTATGGCGCACTCAAGTTTGAGTCCGGCGGCCATCGCGTGCAGCGCGTGCCCGCCACTGAAACCCAAGGCCGCATACATACCAGTGCCTGCACAGTAGCCGTACTAGCCGAGCCGGATGAAGCGCAAGCCATCCAGATTAACCCGTCTGATTTACGCATTGACACCTTCCGAGCCAGCGGCGCGGGTGGCCAACACATCAATAAAACCGATTCAGCGGTACGCATCACCCACATCCCCACAGGTATTGTGGCTGAGTGTCAGGATGGACGCAGTCAACATAGCAACAAAGCTCAAGCACTGCGGGTACTGACAGCACGTATTCAGGAAAAAGAACGCTCTGAACGCGCTGCCAAAGATGCAGCCGAACGCAAAAGCTTGATTGGCAGTGGCGACCGCAGCGACCGCATCCGCACCTACAACTTTCCGCAGGGACGGCTGACCGACCACCGTATTAATCTTACACTCTATAAGCTGCTCATTATTATGGAAGGCGATCTGGACGATGTCGTGCAAGCGCTACAAGCGTATGAAGCTGCACAACAATTAGCCGAACTTGAAATGGGAAGCTAAACAATCACGGCATAATCAAAGCTTTATCTTAATAATGCATTTATGGTTTGCTTCGGCTCTTTGATGTTACTGTCGCTCAAGCGCTGGAGCTGTGTTGTGCTTGCTCTGCTAAGCTCCAGTCTTTACGCGGGCGATTTTAGCAATGCCATGCAAGCTGCTTTGCGTAACGAGGCCAAAGCTACCGCCGACAAGCCTGACTCCCCTCAAACCCTGCAATTGATTGACCGCGTAGCGGTTGCCTACCTGCAGGCCATGCAGGCACAAGACAATTTTAAGGCACTGCATGCACAGATTCATGCCGTGGTCATGCAGCGCAACTTTATTCGCCGCAATTACCTGAACGGACAAGACTTGTATACCGAGTTGGCAAAATCACGCGGCCGTATCAGCACATTGCTGGCACACTGGATTGACGCGCGTGAACAAGTGCAACTTCAGCGCAAACTACTCTCTAACCTCACTTCAGGAGCGGTGAGTGAAGTCAGCGGCTCCACATTTACCTATATTCCAAGCCCACTGGATGCAACCAGCCCCGAATCCAAATTGACACGCAAGGGTCTTCATTTCAATGAAGAATCCGGTAATGAAAGCAGCATTAACCTAGATGTGCTGCGACTCTACCAAGCCGTTCAAGTGGGAGACTCTCAGTTGTCAGCCTTCAAGAATGCTTTGGAATGGAACCTCGAAGCACTCGAAAGTACGGCAAAAACACAAGACACTACCGATCAACCGCACCCAGGTATGCTTGACACCATGGATCGCGTATTGCAAGCGCAAAACGATCTCTCCAAGGCGCGCTACGACAACCTGTACCAGCGCATCCGCCTGTGTGCCCAAGGCGGTATGGCGGCTGAGGCCATTGCTGCTCATATAGACGCCCTGCTGCTTGGGCAAGATAGCTCACCTTGACGCTGCAAGAAACACTGCAAGGCGCACAATTATTGGGGCTTGAGCGGCTAGACGCACAAATGCTGATGCTGCATACACAGCAACACCGCGTACATGACCGAGCTTGGCTGGCACTACACGCAAATGACCTTATGGATCATACTGCCCTGCAGAGCTTTAACCAACTGGTGCAGCGGCGTGTTGCGGGCGAACCACTGGCCTACATCATCGGACACAAAGAATTTTATGGACTGACGCTGCGGGTCGATGCACGTGTACTGGTGCCCCGCCCGGATACCGAAACATTGGTAGACTGGGCATTGCAGGTCTTAAACACCCACACACATGCCCATGTACTCGATTTAGGTACCGGCAGCGGCGCCATTGCTCTGGCAATCAAAAGTGTACGCCCCGATTGGCGGCTTCATGCAATTGATTATTCAAACGATGCACTCACACTCGCACAGGCCAACGCATCGGCTCACCAACTGACAATTGAATTCAGCCAAGGCTCTTGGCTAGAAAACTGCACCGAATGTTTTGATGCGATTGTTAGCAACCCACCCTATATTGCGGAACATGACCCGCATCTTGCGGCGCTACAACACGAGCCCATTCAGGCACTCACCAGCGGCTGTGATGGACTGGATGACATTCGATACATCATCCAGCAAGCCCCTGCACACTTAAAAAATGGTGGATGGCTGCAGCTGGAGCACGGCTACAACCAAGCCCCTGCAGTGCGGCAACTACTTCAACAGGCCGGCTTTGAACAGGTGCAATCGCGCTGCGATTTGGCAGGCATAGAGCGTTGCAGCGGGGGCTGCTGGCTCCAAGCACCTCAACACAGCAATTAATGGTGGTGCCCGTGTGCTCCGTGCACATGACCGTGGGCAAGCTCTTCTTCGGTAGCAGGTCTTACCTCCAGCACCTTAAGTTTAAAGCGCAGCGGCTGCCCCGCCAAGGGATGGTTACCATCCAAATGCACTTCTGGCCCCTTGATTTTGACCACGGTGAAATGAATAGAATGCCCCTCGTCAGAGCGTCCTTCTAGCACACCACCCACTTTAACTCCCGGTGGAAACTGTGTTTTAGGAATGGTGCGAACCAAAGATTCGTTCCGTTCACCAAACGCATCCTCTGCCTGCAAATCGAGTGCGAGATTAAACCCGGCTTCTTTGCCTTCTAAAGCTTCTTCCACCTTGGGGAAAATATTATCGTAGCCGCCATGCAGGTACGAAACGGGATTTTTACCTTCGTCCAGCAACTTGCCCTGCAAGCTCAGGATCTGGAATTGGATAGTCACAGCGGAGTTTTTTTCTATTTTCATGGTCACAATCAGGTTTACAACCCTTGATTATCCAAAAAAACCTTGCTCTTTTGCCGCCAAAGCCATGGAGAAATGAAAAATCTCTGGAACAGTGAAATAATTGAAGGCTTGTATCAACTTAGCAACCTAAAGGAACCACCATGAGCGACACCCAGCAACGCATAGACACCCTGGTCAAATCGAACGACGTATTGCTGTTTATGAAAGGCAACGCCAGCTTTCCGCAATGTGGGTTCTCCGGTCGTGCGGTGCAAATTTTAAAAGCCTGTGGCGTTGATGCCAAAGCCATTAAAACCGTCAACGTGCTGGAGGACGATGCCATTCGCCAAGGCATTAAAGAATACAGCAACTGGCCTACCATTCCCCAACTCTACATTAAAGGCGAGTTTATTGGTGGCTCCGACATCATGATGGAAATGTACGAAAACGGCGAACTGCAACAAGTGATCAACGCACCCAAATAAAACTCAGCGTCCCTGAGCATCGCTGGCTGGCGGAACGATGCAAGAAAGTAGTGTACAAAAATAGGGTTTATCGGCACTTCCCTACTGGCACACCTTGTGCTGTAATGAGCGCATGGACATTGACAAGGAGTACACCATGGATTCCAACAGTCTCGTTCCCCACACCGCCAGCCTGCGGTTACCGGTAGCCCAAATGCGCAGCGTGTTCGACCGCAGCGAGGTCGAACGCAAGCTAGCCAAACTACCTGAGCGTGAGCATGAAAACCTGCGTAGCACCTACCAGCGCATGCTTGATCGTGGCCCTGAGCGCTTTCAGGTTAAGCCCTACGGCGTGCCTGACATGACAGACCTGTACACCTTGCTGCCCAACTTTACCGCCGTACTAGACGACGTTAAACGCCATGTAGCACTGAGCCAAGATTGCCGCGATGGACTGGAAGTTACTCCCATTTTGTTGCTAGGTGCACCCGGCATCGGCAAAACCCACTTTGCAAAAAAACTGGCCGACTTGCTGGGCACGGGCATGAACTTGGTCCCTATGAGCTCCATGACGGCGGGCTGGTTGCTCTCAGGCTCATCATCACAATGGAAAGGTGCTAAGCCTGGCAAGGTGTTTGAAGCGCTGATTGAAGGCCAATACGCCAACCCGGTGATTGTGGTGGACGAAATTGACAAAGCCAGTGTTGATGCCCAATACGACCCGCTGGGCGCGCTCTACACCTTGCTGGAGCACGACACTGCAGGGCACTTTACCGATGAGTTTGCAGAAGTACCGATTGATGCCAGCCAGGTGATCTGGATTACCACCGCCAACGACCCGCGCAGCATTCCAGACCCCATTTTGAACCGTATGAATGTGTTTGAGATACAAGCTCCCACTTTGGAACAAGCGCGATCAATTGCATACAATTTATACCAAGGCATCCGTGGTGAACACGACTGGGGCAAACACTTTAACCCCGAACCTTTTAGCGATGTATTGGATACCTTGGCCGAAATGCCACCGCGTGAAATGCGCCGAGCTTTAATGACCGGCTTTGGCAATGCCCGGCTTGCAAGCCATGGATCTATTCAAGCTGAAGACCTGCCTAAGCATGGCCACGGCAAGAGCAGGATTGGTTTTTTGCAGTAATTATTA
>CALPVM020000041.1 GCA_943327015.2 Akkermansia muciniphila | reverse complement strand
TGAGTATTCCGATTCAACGTGACCGGTGATTCCGGGATCGTGACCGGCATTTCCGGTGAACGTGACCAGACAAAGCGGTCACGCCAGTCGGCACGGCGGTATACGCTGACGGAACGGTGTTGCGCATAACGAAACCCGCGGGTCGGGTACCTTTCTTGTCTTTTATAGCCAAGGAACCCCATGCCCGCATTAAGGATCAACATGCGCAAACTCAAAGACGCACTGCGTCTCAAATTCGAAGGTGGACAATCCCACCAACAAATCGCCACTGCCCTGCAAATATCCAAAGGCGTGGTCACCAAGTACGTTGGTTTAGCGGTGGCCGCCGGACTGAACTGGAAAGCTATCGAGGACATGGATGAAGCCACTCTGGAGCGACGCCTCCTGGCCTCACCCAGCTTGCGCCAGACCTATGCCCAGACCGACTTCGGGCACATCCACCAAGAGCTTGGCCGCAAGGGCATGACCTTGATGCTGCTGTGGGAAGAATACTGTGCCCAAGTAGGGGAAGAACACAGCACAGACAACCCCGTCAAACCCTGGCGCTACTCACAGTTCTGTTCGAATTACCGCCGGTTTGCCAAACGCCTCAAACGCTCCATGCGCCAAGTCCACCGTGCCGGCGAAAAACTCTTCATCGACTATGCCGGTCCCACCATCAAGCTAGTAGCCAATGGCCAGGAAGTGGGACGTGCCAATATCTTCGTGGCTGCCATGGGTGTGTCGGGATACTGCTACTGCTGTGCCACGCCAGCCCAAACAGCCAAAGACTGGCTGGGAGCGACCGCGCAGGCGTTAACATTCTACGGTGGAGTACCCCAGCTCATCGTGCCGGACAACCCGCGCGCGCTGGTCACCGTGGCCGACCGGTACGAGCCCAAACTGACGGATACGGTGCAAGACTTTGCGCGCCACTACGGCTGCTCCGTTTTACCCGCACGCGCCTACCACCCACAGGACAAACCTAAAGTCGAACACAGCGTACTGCTGGTAGAACGCTGGATACTGGCACGCCTGCGTAAACTCCAATTCGCCAGTGTAGAAGAAGTCAACGACGCCATTGCTCCCTTGCTGCAATGGCTCAACCAGCGCTCGTTTCAAAAGCTGCCCGGCAGCCGTGCCAGCGTGTTTGCCAATATCGACGCACCCGCCCTGATGGCATTGCCAGTGCAGCCCTGGGAATGGGCGGTCTTCAAAACAGTGCGTGTACACATTGATAGCCACATCGAATTCGAAGGTCACCGCTACAGCGTGCCCCATGCGCTGGTTGGCTTAGCGCTGGAGCTACGTGTGACCGGCCATGCAGTCGAAGTTTTGCACCGTGGTAATCGGGTCGCCAGCCATATGCGCTGCAGCCACAAGGGCGGATTCACCACGGTAACCGAGCACCTGCCTGAGCGCCACCAACATCAGGCGCAGTGGACACCTGAGCGGCTGATCGACTGGGGGGCACGTATTGGTGTAGCCTGCGCTGCGACGGTGCAGAAGATGCTGGAGCGCCAACCCCATCCCGAGCATGCCTACCGTGCCTGTTTGGGGTTGCTGTCGCTCTCCAAGCGCTATGGCGAGGCGCGACTGGAGGCGGCATGCACATTGGCACTGGGGCTGGGTACCAGCAAATTCACCCACATCCGCGACATCTTAAAAAACAGACGCGACTTGCTGCAAGCCAGTACTACCCCAGAGTGGACCGCACCGGTACACGCCCATGTGCGCGGCGCGAACTATTACCAATAAAACCAATGAAACCCAACATAGAGAACCTCACCATGATGATGCAAACAACCTTAAACCAACTGCGTGGCCTGCGCTTGGAAACCATGGCTCAGGCGCTGGAGCAGCAGCTCAGCCAAAGCGGCATCAGTGCCATGAGCTTTGAAGAACGACTGGCATTGCTGGTTGACCGTGAGGTGCACGGCAGACAGGATCGGCGCTGTGCGCGGTTACTCAAAACCGCCAGACTCAAATACCCGCAAGCAGCCATTGAAGATTTGGACAGTCGCAGCACACGGGGCATCGAGCGTAGTGCGGTGATGAGTTTGGCTTTGGGGGAGTGGGTCAATGCCGGGCATGCGGTACTGATTACGGGTGCCACGGGTGCGGGTAAGTCGTGGCTAGCGTGTGCCCTGGCTCAGCATGCCTGCAGGCGTGGGCATAGTGCGCTGTACTTACGTGTGCCGCGTCTGGGTGAAGAGTTACGTATTCGCCACGCCAATGGTACCTTTACGCGCTGGCTCGACACTCTCAAAAACACGGACGTCTTGTTGCTCGATGATTGGGGTATGTCTGCGATGGATAGTCATACCCGGGCCGATTTGCTGGAGATTATTGACGACCGTGCTAGTCACCGTGCCACGATTATTACCAGCCAGTTGCCGATTGAGCATTGGCATGGGTGGATTGGGGATCAGACTATTGCCGATGCAATGCTGGATCGGCTGATGCAAAACCATCATCGCTTTACGCTTACGGGGGAGTCGTTGCGTAAGAAGGGTAGCCCCGTAAAAATTAAGACCGAAAGCTAAACCAACATGGTGGGGGGGCCTCTGGCGGCCTGGCAGGGGCCTATTTAGTTAAAAACAAACCAATTTAAGAAAGAGAATACAGCCGGAAAAAACAAGTCGGCATACAATCAAATCGCGCAACACCGACCCTCGGTCACGATCACCGGAATGCCGGTCACGTTGCCGGAATCAGCGGTCACGTTCACCGGAATACGCACAGTTGAGCGGATTACCATCAGTTGCGTCCGACGAACAACGAGAGGGTAACAACCATGGCGCATGCGCGCCTCGGGCTGCCCCTCAATGGCACGCCTAGCTCCCACATCCTGAAACCGGCCATCCACGCCGTTGAAGACAGCGTGATCAACGAGGGATTTTGCATGGCTTTGGCTGAGGCCATGCACCTCAAGCCAGCGAAATCAAAAGTTCACCAGGTATTGGATCGCTCCTTTATACTGATTGAGCAATACGACCGACTGATCGATGCCCGGGGGCACAAGCAACGGCTGCATCAAGAGGACTTCTGCCAGGCACTGGGCGTGGTGCCGGAAATGAAATACCAGAATGAAGGTGGCCCGGATCTGGCAAAGTGCTTTGATCTGGTGCGCAATGCTACGCGCCCCAGTGCGCCACAGGTACTACGACTGCTCGACTACGTGATCTTCAATGCGCTGATTGGCAATCATGATGCGCATGCCAAAAATTTCTCTCTGCTTTACTCTGGCAAAGCCCCTGTTCTGGCACCGTTTTACGACACGCTCTCGACGGCGGTATATCCGCTACTTTCTCAAAAGATGGCGATGAAAATCGGCAGCAAGTACAAGTTCAGCGAAGTTGAGAAGCAGCACTGGGAGCAGTTCGCCGAAAGCGTCGGCTTTACCAAGGCGCAGGCCAAACGGCGAATTTTGGAATTGGCAAAACTACTGCCAGCGGCAGGGCGAAAGCTCCAGTCTGCCCCCGGACAAAGTTTTGCTGGCAATGCCATGGTTGAGCAAATCAATACCTTGATTGAACAACGCTGCGCCCTGACGATTCGGAGGCTCACCGAGCCTGCCACCGAAAATGACGCGGCCACCGAACCCTCTGTCTGAACCACCATGCGGACGCGGGTTCGATTCCGGATTCGGGAATTGAACTGGCACGGAAACACAGACGGGTTTGATGTCCGTTTCCGGCGACCACACTGCCCAGAAAACCTGCTTGCAGATCTACAATCGGGCAGGCTTTTCGATGGAGTTCGCAATGGTTCGCAGCATCCATTTGCAGCTAAAACAAGCCCAGTTAGCTGGGTTTGACAGGGGGTGCGGTACCACCACCACACCCCCTAAACCCGACTGGTTACAGTTGGGCTTTTTTCTTGGAAAATCTCCTTCTATTTCAAACACTTACGCAATTTCGCTGGAATGGAGCAACTATTAGATTCTGGTTTATAAACTAACACCAAAAGCGGAAACAAAAAAGCCCAACCTTGTGAGTTGGGCTAAGTTGTTGATTTTATTGGTGGCCTGGGGCGGAATCGAACCACCGACACAAGGATTTTCAATCCTCTGCTCTACCGACTGAGCTACCGGGCCACTAAGCTGAAAATTATAGCATCAATAATTAATGCAACAGGCAAATTTAACTAAAACTACGTTTCCCTCGCGTCAAATCAACGCCTAGTTGTTTTAATTTGCGGTACAAGTGGGTGCGCTCAAGTCCGGTTTTATCTGCCACACGGGTCATGGAGCCATTTTCTTTGTTTAGGTGGTACTCAAAATACGCTTTTTCGAATTCATCACGGGCTTCGCGCAGCGGCTTGTCTAGCATAAAAAGCTGATTAGAAAGCTCTTCATCAACTTCGGCTTCGGCTTGCACCTCCTCTAACTCTTCAGGCTGCACCTCTGGTTGAATAATTTTTTTTTGTTGTGCGACCTCTGTGGCGCGTCCGCGGGCCAGTCCTTGGTCTACGGCTTTTAATAATTTTTGCAGTGTTACCGGCTTTTCCAAAAAAGCCATGGCTCCAATTTTAGTGGCCTCTACGGCTGTATCAATAGTACCGTGCCCGCTCATCATGATCACTGGCATGGTAAGCGCGCCACTCACAGACCATTCTTTTAGAAGCGAAACGCCATCGGTGTCAGGCATCCAAATATCGAGCAGCACCAAATCCGGCTTTCCTCGTGCTCGCGCAGCACGCGCTTGGGCAGCATTTTCCGCCAATTCAACTGTATGCCCTTCGTCGTTCAATATTTCCCAGAGCAAGTCGCGAATGCCATGCTCGTCGTCCACCACCAATATATTTGCCATAAGTATGCGCTGCCCTTGTCTCGCTATAAAGCCGCTAGGTTATCGGCGTGTTTTTATCAATTGCTAATGATAACGAAACTTGAGCTCCTACTACAGTACCTTCTGTCAACAAATTAGCAATATCTATACGCGCTCCATGTTCATCGGCAATTTTCTTCACAATTGCAAGCCCTAGTCCGGTACCTTTGTTTTTTGTTGTGACATAAGGCTCAAAGGCCCGTTGCATAATGTGTGCCGGAAAACCGCCTCCTTGGTCTCGAACCACCAAACGCACCCTATCAGAACCGGGTTTGCGGCGTGTCCGCAGCACTACGTTCCGGCCTACAGATGATGGCGCAAATTGCTCTGCTGCCGCATTCGCATCCTGAGCGTTTTGCAATAAATTGTGAATAACTTGTCGAAGTTGTTGCGCATCCCCCAAGACACTTGGAATTGCCGCGTCCAACTCCAATACAACGTCACCTCTAATGGCTTCAGTTTCATACATTTGTACTACATCCATTACCAACGCATTCAAATCCAGCGGCTTTAAATCTGCTGTTGGTAATCGCGCATAGTCCCTGAACTCGTTAACCAAACGTTTTAATGCATCAACCTGATCAACAATTGTTTTAACCGACTTGACCAACACCCCCTGCTCTGGGTCTTGCAGCTTATTCAACAAACGTCGCTCCAGGCGCTCTGCTGAAAGTTGTATTGGCGTGAGGGGATTTTTTATTTCGTGCGCCAGTCGACGCGCTACTTCGCCCCATGCCTGCGCTCGTTGTGCCGATACAATTTCAGAAATGTCATCAAACACCAACAAGCGCGCTTCGCTGGGCAATGCGGCTCCACGTGCAACCAAGATTATTGACCTCTCAAACGGCCCATAGCTAGTAGCATCTTTGTCCTTCAGCTCAAACGACTGCTGCCAGTGATCCAGGCCGTGTTCATAACGTTCATTCTCAAAGTCTGTAAACTGTGCTTGCACTGCAGCTCCAAACTCTTCCAAACCCGGAATTGCCGACAAGGACTCACCCTCGTGCGCCAGCAAAGGCACTTTTAAAATACGGGTTGCACCCGGGTTGGAGCTACGCACTTCTCCAAGCGCGCCAAGCACCACCACACCTGAGGTTAAATTATCCAAGATGGTTTGCAAATTGGCACGTGCGGCATCGACTTGCGCCATACTGCTTTCTACCGCCTGACGCGCATCTGCCAATTGTTGTGTCATGGACGCGAAAGCCCGGGTTAAATCCCCTAGCTCATCATTACCCTGCAAGACTAACTTGGGGGTAAAGTCCCCCGACGCCACCTGACTCACACCCTCCGTTAGCAACAACAAAGGGCGGGCAATTTGGTTACCCAAGACTACCGCCAGCAGCACCGCTCCAAACACGGCCAGAAAAAGGCTGAGTGTTAAGGTACCAATGTACATACGCTTTAAACCCGTGCTTGCTAAAGCACGCTCTTGGTATTCGCGGTAGGCTTGCTCTACCGCCAGCGCGTTGGCAATTAAGGTACTGGGCAATGGTTTGGTTGCATATAAAAATTGATCTTCTACACCCAAGCCAAACCCCGACCTGCTTATAGGCACTAACACCTTGATATGCGCTGTACCTCCACCCTCATCCAATCCTTCTATCCATGCCAATGATCGCTCGGCCTTTGCTGCTTTAAACTGTCTGGTGCTGGGTTTGTCGGGGGTAAGTTTTAAGCCGGACTCACCGGCGCTTGCCAGCAACCGACCCGAGGATGTCCAGACACTTACATCTGAAGCATCCAATTGATCCAGCAATCGCTCTACCGCAATCGTGCTGGCCAGCGACTGATTATCAGACATTTGCAATGCCGCTAAACGCGCCTTGGCTGCAAGATCGGACGACAAAGAATCCAGGCTCACGCGCCCCAAGCTTATACCGGCATCAAGCGCACCTTCGACTCTGACATCAAACCATGTTTCCATAGAGCGTGATACAAATTGGTATGACACCCCATAAATAAGCAAACCGGGCGCAACTCCAACCAATGCAAAAATGCTTGCCAACTTTAACAAAAGCCGACTTCCAAACCGCCCCTGGCGCAGTCGCACAATCAGCCTGTAACCAACCCATGCTATACCCATAAATAACGACGCAGCAACCACCATGTTCATCACAAACAAGCGGCCAAAATTACGCTCGTAAAGATCCCGGTTATTGGTGGCCTGGGTGAGCAGGTACAACAACACAAAGGCCATAGCAACCATTAGTACGGCACCCACCGCGATGGTGCTACGCACAAATCGCAGATTACGCAATCCTGCTACCGATGTAGTCTCATCCGCCTGTGTCATTTAGCAATTTCTGCCGGCACAGTAGCTTGGGCATTTGTTTCTAGTATCCAATCGGCCTGACCGAAGTTGCCAATTTGAAAGGGTCTCGGCAGCCTGTCCAAGTCCAGCCTAAATTCAAACTGCAACAACAGCCGTACATCTGGATCAACCGGCATGGCATCTGCCACACGCCAGCGGGCAAAGCGCTGGATGCTTGAAAGTGCATCTTCCAATGATTCAAAATTCTGATTTATAGTTTGCGAGAGGTTCACATCACTGGGTGCCCCCTGCGCCACATTAAGTCGCCAACGCCGGGTAAGTGGTTGGTAAGACAGCCGCATAGAACGCTGCGCAACAGACACGCTACGGTTATACCAATACCAGCGTTCCTGCAGCAACTCACATTGCGCCACAAAATAAACGGGGATGCCTTTTTGTAATGCGTCTTCTACCGCTGCTGGCAAGTCAAACTTAACTTGCGCTGATACATAAATACCATCCGCATTTCGATCCAATTTAAAAGACGATACCTGCGCTAAATCTGTATTTTGTGCATTTACCTGGAGGTGCCACAAACATGCCATACAAGAGACAAAAAACACCCTGCACCATGCCATAGCCAACACGCGCAATGCTTTATCCCAATTGCTTATAAAAAAGAGCGAAGTAAAAACCGTCATGATTGATCCGATTGTCTCCGACCTCTGCAAAAACATCATCACTTCTGGGCAAGTAATGACCGGGTGAGGGCAATAATACCGCGTTAGTGTTGTTTACAAGAAACGTTTCTGCCTGCATTGCTCCTTCTTCTAGAAACACGGAGCAGGTACAGTACAACAATCGTCCACCAGGCTTAAGCAATGGCCACAGTGTTTCCAGTAACTGATTCTGCAACTTGGCAAGCTGCACTATGTCTGCTGATCTACGTAACCAGCGTACATCCGGATGGCGGCGCACAATTCCCGATGCGGTGCAGGGTGCATCAAGAATAATGGCATCAAACAATTGTCCATTCCACCAAGTATCAGGCTTTGCGGCGTCGGCAGCGACAATGCTTGCACTTAAACCCAAGCGCTTCATATTGTGTGTAATACGCTCACACCGGGTTGCATCAACATCCAGCGCCAGAACCTCGGCATCGCACATTTCCAGCAAATGGCCGGTTTTCCCGCCCGGGGCGGCACACGCATCCAAAATGCGTGCCGCTGCACTGAAAGACATACCCTGCATCAATAGTTGCGCTGCATTTTGTGCAGCTGCGTCCTGCACCGATACTTCGCCCTCTGCAAAACCAGGCAAATGATGCACCGGTACCGCTTGTTTTAAAATGATGGCACTGCCACCAACATGGCATGCTGCGATGCGCCTATCCCGCAACTGCTGAAGATAAGACTCTACCGACGTTTTGCGCTGATTTACGCGCAATGTCATGGGAGCATGTGTGTTGGATGCATTCAGCACATCACTCCACTGCTCCGGAAACTGCTGCTGCAGCTTTTTAATCCACCACTCTGGGTGGTTATATACCGCACTTGGGTACGCATCGGTTAGCGCCAACAGTTGCTCCTTATCACGCAGAAACCGCCGTAGGCAAGCGTTAATAAAACTGGCTTGGGCTTTGGTTTTGGGGTGACGTTTAGCCGCCTCAACCGCTTGATTAACCAATGTATGGCTGTCGTAAGGCGCTCCGTTTTCTTGCCATGCCAAGGCCAACGCCGTACACAACATGGCATTTACTTCTGCCCCAGGCTTTTTTTGCACCAAGATCTGACGCAGAGCCTCTGCTCTGCCCCAGTTGCGCCAAACATAAAAAGAAAGGGCTTGCACACCCGGACGTAACTGGGGCTCAACGGCATCCAGCGCTGCACTGCCGGATTTTCCGGCACACACTTGTTGTACCACCTTAGCCGTAGATTGCAGCTGCCTCCATAATGGCAAAGTGCGTGCTTGTGAAGATTCTTGTGTCACTCGATTTGCCCTACCTTGGCATGCCCTAGTAGACGAGATAACCAGCGGGCCGGTATTTGAGAAACAGCCTCGTTGTATTTAGCCAGTAAGCCATTCAGGCCACTGCGCGCAGACAATACTTTGAAGGTGGTTGCATCCCAATTTTCACGCAGCTGATCAGACACCACCCAACCTGCAACATCTATTGGAGCCCTTACAAGACTGGTCCAGGCAGTTTGCAAACCTTCAAATGAACGCCACACCCGCCCCAAGCTTACGCCAGACAAAGACAGCTGCCGCGCATCCTTTAACTCGGCCTCTAACGTGCCCAACATATCCATCACGCGTTGCCAGCGTGGTGGCAACTCATCATCATTGCTTTTTACATGGTCTTGCAACAACACTGCATACTGCCGCATATGCTTTTCCAGCGAGCCCATAGCATCCAGACAGCGTGCCCGCATCCGCCCCAGGCGGCTGTTCACGCCATACACCCAGAAAAAAATAATGGCGAGCAACAGCCACATCACAATTGAAACATGCATTCAACCCACCCCAGAACACCATGATCTTACAAACGATAACGCCCCAGCCCCGAAATCGGGATAGGGGCGTTATTTTTTAAGCTAATAAAGCTTATTCGGCTTCAGCACCCAAGCTGGCTGACTCTTCAGATTCAACGTCGGCTTTACCAGCCAGCTCCGCTGCATCCGCTTCAGCAATTGCTCTACGCTCGGCATCGTCCATGCTTTCACGCAGATGACGCGCTTCGTGGTAGGCCAAACCGGTACCCGCTGGAATCAAGCGTCCGACAATCACGTTTTCTTTCAGACCACGCAATTCATCGCGCTTGCCCATGATTGCGGCTTCTGTCAGAACTCGGGTCGTTTCTTGGAACGAAGCGGCAGAGATAAAGCTGTCAGTCGACAACGAGGCTTTGGTAATACCTAGCAAAAGGTTGCTGTAAGTGGCAGGAATTTTGCCTTCACTCAGCAATGCTTCGTTGGTATTGAGCATCTCTGAACGCTCCACCTGTTCGCCACTAATATACGTAGAGTCACCGATATTCTCGACCACCACACGGCGCAGCATCTGACGCACAATCACTTCAATGTGCTTGTCGTTGATCTTTACACCCTGCAAACGGTAAACATCTTGCACCTCATCCACAATATAGCGCGCTAACTCTTCGGGGCCAAGTAAGCGCAGAATGTCTTGCGGATCAGCAGGACCGTCCACTACCGATTCGCCTTTATTGACCACTTGGCCTTCGTGCACCAGAATGTTCTTTTCTTTGGGCACGAGCTCTTCCCACACCTTGCCGTCGGGATCGGTAATTTGCAAACGCACCTTACCTTTGGTTTCCTTACCAAACGAGACAGTACCAGTGACCTCGGCTAAAACACCCTTGTCTTTGGGAGAACGGGCTTCAAACAACTCGGCAACACGGGGCAGACCCCCGGTAATGTCGCGGGTTTTTTGACCTTCGATTGGGATACGCGCCAACACTTCGCCGGGGCCTACGTCCTGCCCATCACGCACTTGCACCAAAGCTCCTACCGGGAAACCAATAGTTACAGAGTGGTCAGTGCCAGGAATTTTGACTTCGTTGCCGGAAGCATCAATCAATTTAACCTGCGGACGCACCACCTTAGCTGAGCCGCGGCGTTTGGGGTCAATCACCACCAAGGTTGACAGACCGGTAACCTCGTCTACCTGCTTGGCAACAGTCAAGCCTTCTTGCACGTTCTCAAAATGGGCTTTACCCGCAAACTCGGTAATAATGGGTCGGGTCAATGGATCCCAGTTTGCCAAAATGGTACCGGCTTTCACGGTCTGGTCCGCCTTAACGGTAAGCGTTGCACCATAGGGCACTTTGTGACGTTCACGCTCACGGCCGTGTTCATCTTGAATCACGATCTCGCCGGAACGCGAAATGACAACCAGTTCGCCCTTGCCGTTGGTGACGTAACGCATAGTGGCGTTGAAACCAATGTTACCGTTGGACTTTGCTTCCACGCTGGAAGCGATAGCGGCACGTGATGCAGCACCACCGATGTGGAAGGTACGCATGGTCAGCTGTGTACCGGGTTCACCAATCGACTGAGCAGCAATCACACCCACTGCTTCGCCATGATTGATGAGACCGCCACGACCCAAGTCGCGGCCATAGCATGTTGCACACAGTCCAAATCGAGTTTCGCAGGTCAGTGCAGTGCGGACTTTCAATTCATCTACACCGGCTGCTTCCAATTCATCCATCAGGTCTTCGTCCAGCATGGTACC
>CALPVM020000040.1 GCA_943327015.2 Akkermansia muciniphila | reverse complement strand
ATTATTGGCAGTGGGCCAGAGTGTTTGAAGCACGTGAGCATGATCGGCAACGACATGCGCCTTGATAGTGGCGTAGGTACCTGTGGTAAAGAAGGCCAAAGTGTGCCGGTAGGTGTGGGGCAGCCCACCTTACGCATAGATGGCTTGACGGTGGGTGGAACCGCATAAAGTTTGTGCTATTATTATTGACATGAAAATTAAGGCTTTTTACTTTACCGGCTTTTACTTCTCCAGCGCCTCAGGCGGTAGAGAGTTTTAAGCGCATCAGGTAAAAAGCGCTGCAACCAACTCTAAACCGCCGTCCAAACCGGCGGTTTTTTTATGTCTTTTTTTATAACTAAGGATGACGCTTATGAGCTTATATACCGCTGTAACCGCTGACCGTACCAGTGCTACTGACGATGAACGGATTAAGGAAATTACCGTGTTGCCCCCGCCTGAGCATTTGATTCGTTTTTTTCCCATCAAAGGCACTCCCATCGAGCGCTTAATTGCCAATACCCGCACCACAATACGCGAAATTATGGATGGCAAGGACGAACGCCTGCTGGTGATTATTGGCCCTTGCTCTATCCATGATCCGCAAGCAGCATTGGAGTATGCACGTCGCCTTAAAGATCTGCGAGATAAATATTCTGACACGCTTGAAATTGTGATGCGTGTGTACTTTGAAAAGCCACGAACTACCGTTGGCTGGAAGGGTCTGATTAACGATCCTTACCTCGATGAGAGCTTCCGCATTGATGAAGGCTTACGCATTGCACGTCAGTTGCTGATAGAAATTAACCGTTTAGGCTTGCCGGCCGCCAGCGAGTTTTTGGATGTCATTTCTCCCCAGTACCTCGGTGACTTGATATCGTGGGGTGCCATTGGTGCGCGTACGACCGAGAGCCAAGTACACCGTGAATTGGCCTCTGGTTTGTCGGCGCCAATCGGGTTTAAGAATGGTACCGATGGCAACATCAAAATCGCAACCGATGCAATTCAGGCTGCCGCCGGTGGGCACCACTTTTTGTCCGTGCACAAAAACGGCTCGGTAGCGATTGTGCAAACCAACGGTAACCCCGATTGCCACGTTATTTTGCGCGGCGGTAAGACGCCGAATTACGATGCACAAAGTGTTGCCAGTGCTTGCAACGATTTGTTGAAGGCGGACTTGCCGCCGGTTTTGATGGTCGATTTTAGCCATGCTAACAGTAGCAAGCAGCATGAGCGCCAGTTAGAAGTCGCAAAAGATGTGGCTGAGCAAATTACCGATGGGTCACGCAGTATTTTTGGCGTGATGATTGAAAGTCACTTGCATGCAGGCGCACAAAAGTTCACACCAGGTAAAGACGATCCAAGCAAACTGCTGTACGGCAAGAGCATTACGGATGCATGCCTGAGTTGGGAAGATTCGATAGAGTGCCTCGAAGTGCTGTCTAAAGCTGTGGAGGCACGCGCTTTCCGCTCTTAATGTGGTGCTTTGCTGACCAGCGCAGCGGCTAGTTTGGCGTGAATGCCGCCAAACCCGCCGTTGCTCATGCACAAAATATGGTCGCCGGCTTGGGCTGTGGCTACCACTTGTGTAATCAAGGTATTGATGTTGTCGGCAACTTGGACGCGTTGTCCCATGGGTTCCAGCGCTTGTTGCGCGTCCCAGCCGAGACCTGCGCTGTGGCAAAAGGCTAGATCGGCTTCTTCCAGGCTCCAGGGGAGTTGCGCTTTCATGGAGCCTAATTTCATGGTGTTACTGCGCGGCTCAAACACCGCCAAAATACGTGCTGCACCCACCTTGCGGCGCAAGCCATTGATGGTGGTGCGAATAGCGGTGGGGTGGTGTGCAAAGTCGTCATAAATAGTTACAACGGGTGTGCTCATCAGCCCGGCCAAGTGCACAAGGTCGCGTGTTTCCATGCGGCGTTTAACATTCTCAAAAGTCCCCAGCGCTTGCGCCGCTGCCGCTGGGTTAACACCGGCATGCTCGGCAGCAGCAATGGCAGCCAGTGCGTTAAGCTGGTTGTGTAGGCCAGTTAAGCCCCATTGCACCCGCCCACACGATTGGCCGTGGTGCAGCACTTCAAAATCGTGCGGCTCACCCACAGCCGTAAAGTCGCTAACGGTAGCGCCAAAGGTGCGAACCTCGCTCCAGCAACCTTGGTTGATGACGCGGGTAATGCTTTCCTCCAAACCATTAACCACAACCCGACCGGAGCCCGGCACAGTGCGCACCAGGTGATGAAACTGGCGTTCAATGGCGGCCAGGTTGTCAAAAATATCGGCGTGGTCAAACTCAAGGTTGTTCAAGACGGCAGTGCGTGGCCGGTAGTGCACAAATTTGCTGCGTTTGTCAAAAAAAGCGGTGTCGTATTCATCGGCCTCAATTACAAAATGCGGGCCTTTGCCCAAACGGGCAGATACACCAAAGTTCATGGGCACCCCACCCACCAGAAAGCCCGGCTCCAGCCCGGCTTGTTCCAATATCCAGGTTAGCATCGATGTGGTGGTGGTTTTGCCGTGGGTGCCAGCAACGGCCAGTACGTGGCGGCCTTGCAGCACGTTTTCTGCCAACCACTGGGGGCCGCTGGTATACGTAGCACCTGCTTCCATAATGGCTTCCATGAGCGGAAATTTAGGGCTGCCGTCTTCCTTTCGGGCGCGGCTGACCACATTGCCCACCACAAAGACATCGGGTTGCAATGCCATTTGGTCGGCATCAAAGCCTTCTATCAACTCAATGCCCAGCGCACGTAGTTGGTCGCTCATGGGAGGGTAAACGCCGGCATCGCAGCCGGTAACGCGGTGGCCCGCTTCACGTGCCAAGGCTGCCAGCCCGCCCATGAAGGTTCCGCAAATGCCTAAAATGTGTATGTGCATGTGCGTATTTTATAAGGCTGCATCACAATACTCCCTATGGAAGCACTTAAATTAGAAATTGCAGCCGTCGCCGCCCGGCTGATTGTGGAAGAGGGAATGGAGTTTGCCACCGCCAAGCGCAAAGCCGTCAAGGAAATGGGCTTATCAGCGCGTACCGCCCTGCCAGACAGTGATGCGGTTCAAACCGCCGTAGAAGACTATATTGCAGAGTTTTGTGCCGATACCCAGCCACAGGAGTTGCGCGATTTACGTCAAATGGCCTTGCATTGGATGGATCGGTTACAAATCTTTCGACCGTATATTAATGGTGCGGTATGGAATGGCAGTGCCACCCGCAACTCCGATATTTATTTGCAGCTCTTTTGCGATGACCCCAAATCGGCTGAAATTTTTCTGATTGATAAACATATTCGTTACCAGCCCGGCTCGGTGGCCGGGCGGCATGGCGAGCAACTTAACGCGCTGAGTGTTCAGGTGCTTTGTAAGGATTTCAACGCCTACGTAGGTATACATCTGGTTATTTATGACCGTGATGATCAGCGCGGCATGCCTCAGCTTGACGCACGTGGGCGTCAACTGCGTGGCGATTCTGCGGCATTGCGGCGACTGCTGGGGGATAATGCACCATGACTACACCTTCTCAATTGTCTCCGTCGCGTCGCTCAGTGTTATGGGGGGCTGCAGGGCTTGCTGGTTTTTTGGGGCTTGGCGTGGGCTGGTGGCGCAACCAAACAGACGGTGATGTTGTGTCTGCAGTGGCGCAGGAGCCTGTGCCCGGATTGTGGGCGCAGCAATGGAAAACCCCTGCTGGGCAAACGTTGGCGATGTCTGTTTTTAAAGGTAAACCATTGTTGATTAATTTTTGGGCAACATGGTGTCCGCCATGTGTAGAAGAATTGCCACTGATTAATAATTTTTACCTGCAAAACAAAGCGGCTGATTGGCAAGTGCTGGGATTGGCGGTGGATAGCCCTAGTGCAGTCAACAAATTTTTGGACAAAATGCCTTTGGCTTTTCCTGTGGCAATAGCGTCCATGGGTGGGGTTGAGCTGGGGCGAGCTTTGGGTAATGTCACGGGTGGTTTGCCATTCTCTGTGGTTATATCATCCCAAGGCGAGGTGCTGCAGCGCAAAATGGGACAGCTGCGTGCGGCTGACTTAGAGGCTTGGGCTGGGTTAAAATAGCGAATTACTAAGTTTGGAGTCTGGTTTGGGTGTTTAAATCAGATCAAAATATCGTAAATTGGCGTCAGATACTAAAAGATATGTTATTTTTGCTGTAAATTACGCCGTTTACGCAATCTAACGGCTGGAGTTATCATGGATTTACGCAAGCTCAAAACCTTGATTGATTTGGTTTCCGAATCCAATGTGTCAGAGTTGGAAATTACCGAGGCAGAAGGCAAAGTACGCATTGTTAAAGGTGGCGGGGCCATGCCAGTGGGGTCGGTGCAGCACGTGCACGTTCCTTCTTATGCATCTGCACCTGTTTCTATGCCTGCCACTGAAAGCCCTCTGACTGCCGTGCCGGTGGTTGATGTGCCTGCAGGCCACACTGTCAAGTCTCCTATGGTGGGTACTTTTTACCGGTCTTCAGCGCCTGGCTCTAAGCCCTTTGTTGAAGTGGGCGATGCGGTTAAAGAAGGGCAAACCATTTGCATCATTGAGGCCATGAAAATTTTGAACGAAATCGAGGCCGATAAATCAGGCACGGTGGGACAAATCTTGTGTGAAAACGGGCAGGCCGTGGAATACGGTCAAGCTCTTTTTATTATTGAATAAGTTCACGCAATACTGCCTATGTTTAAAAAAATTCTGGTTGCCAACCGAGGCGAAATTGCATTGCGTATTCAGCGTGCTTGCCGCGAATTGGGTGTTAAGGCTGTAATGGTGTATTCAGAGGCAGACCGCGAGGCCAAATACGTCAAGCTGGCCGAAGAGGCGGTATGCATAGGCCCCGCAGCCTCTGCACAAAGTTACCTCAACATGCCTGCCATTATTTCAGCGGCCGAAGTCACTGATGCCGAGGCTATACACCCCGGTTATGGTTTTTTAAGTGAGAACGCTGATTTTGCCGAGCGCGTTGAGAAAAGCGGCTTCCAGTTTATTGGACCTACGCCCGACTCTATTCGTTTGATGGGTGACAAGGTGTCTGCCAAGCAAGCCATGATTCGCGCCGGCGTGCCTTGTGTGCCAGGCTCTGAAGGTGCTTTGCCCGATGATCCGGTGCAAATCCGCCGAATAGCCAAATCGGTGGGCTACCCAGTCATTATCAAGGCGGCAGGTGGAGGTGGTGGCCGCGGCATGCGCGTAGTGCATACCGAAGCCGCATTAATCAATGCTGTGACCCTGACAAAAGCCGAAGCAGGCACTGCATTTGGCAACCCCGAGGTGTACCTCGAAAAGTTTTTACAAAACCCGCGCCATATTGAAATTCAGGTACTGGCAGATCAGCACAAAAACGCTGTTTATTTGGGAGAGCGCGATTGCTCCATGCAGCGGCGCCACCAGAAAATTCTGGAAGAAGCGCCTGCGCCCGGCATCAACCGCAAACTGATTGAACGTATTGGTGAGCGCTGTGTTGTTGCCTGTAAAAAAATGGGCTACCGCGGTGCTGGTACTTTTGAGTTTTTGTACGAAGACGGCGAGTTTTATTTTATTGAAATGAACACCCGCGTGCAGGTGGAGCATCCTGTTACAGAGTGGGTTACAGGCATTGATATTGTCAAAACCCAGATCATGGTGGCCGCTGGCTTAAAGCTGCCGTTTACCCAACGCCAAATTCAAATCAATGGCCACGCGATGGAGTGTCGCATCAATGCCGAAGACCCGTATAAATTTACGCCATCTCCGGGGCGCGTCACTATGTGGCATGCGCCGGGTGGTCCTGGAGTGCGGGTCGATTCGCATGTGTACACCAACTACACCGTGCCACCTAACTATGACTCTATGGTGGGCAAAATCATTGTGCACGGCGACACCCGCGAGCAAGCCATGGCGCGCATGAGTACCGCTTTGGCCGAAATGGTGGTGGAAGGTATTAAAACCAATATTCCATTGCACCGTGAGTTGCTGGTGGACGCCAAGTTTATGGGTGGTGGCACCAATATTCATTATTTGGAGCATTGGCTTGAGCAGCATAAACGTTAGGGTTTGCCATGTTTGAACTCCGCCTCATGTGCCCGGAGCAGCACATAGAAACCTTGAGTGACACACTCGACGCGCTGGACGCATTGAGTGTGAGCGTGGAAGATGCTGATGCCCAAACCGATGCCGAGCAGGCTTTGTTTGGCGAACCCGGTATGCCAGCACCCAAAAACGGCTGGCAACGCTCCCGCGTGATCGCTCTGTTTGCCGACGAGGCACTGGCAACTGACGCATGTCGTCTGCTGCAAGCGCAGGAGTTTTTTGCAGAGTGTCAGGTGTTGGGAGTGGTTGCGGTGCAAGACCAAGATTGGGTGCGACTCACGCAATCGCAATTTGCTCCGGTAGAAATTACGCCCGAATTTTGGATTGTGCCGACCTGGCATGAGCCACCGGCACAGGCAAGACAGGTGATACGACTGGACCCCGGCTTGGCGTTTGGTACCGGTACCCATCCTACTACCCGCATGTGCTTGCGCTGGTTGGCGCAACACACCGTGGCTGAGCGTGTGTTGGATTATGGTTGTGGCTCGGGTATTTTGGCGATTGGTGCTGCCAAAATGGGTGCCAAACACGTGGTGGCGGTGGATATTGACGAGGCCGCAATCCAGTCAACTGTACTCAATGCAGACAGCAATCATGTGCAGTTACAAGCTGGCTTACCGGAGTTGGCGCAGGGGCAATACGGTTTGGTGCTGGCCAATATTTTGGCAACACCTTTAAAAGTATTAGCGCCCTTGCTGTGCGCACATGTTGCATCTGGCGGGCATTTGGTGCTGGCGGGTATATTAGAGCGTCAGGCGGATGAACTGAAGGCCGCTTATGCCCCTTATGTGCAACTGCAGGTAGCCGATTCAGAGGATGGTTGGATATTGATGGTTGCAAATTTGAAAAAATAAACCCAGACAGCTCTACAATGTTATAACCATGAGCATGATAACCCGCTGCCCCTCTTGCACCACGATGTTTAAGGTCGTGCCCGATCAACTTCGCATGTCCGAAGGTTGGGTGCGCTGCGGTCAGTGCAATGAAGTGTTTGACGCTAATGCCAACATGTTTAACGATATGGATTCTGCCATCGCAGCCGGTACGCCGCCCGCGCCGCCAGTGCAGGAGCCATGGGTAGATTCTCTTAAGTTTGCATCGCAAAAGGCAGATGCCAGTCCTGCAGCTGTTCAGTCGCAGTCTTCAGCAGAGCCTCCGTTACCCCACACACCATCGGTGCAGGACGATCAACAGGTAGACTCCTTTCTGTCGCAAAGCCCGCTTGAGCTTTCAGGAAACGCCGATGACAAAGCCCCGCGTTATGAGCAATCAGAAGCGGCTCCAGAAGAGCAGCAAGATGGAGTTCATCTTTCTTTCATGCGCAACGCGCGCGGTAATGAGTTTTGGCAGCGCCCACCCGTGCGTTTGGCGTTAGCCATTGCGTCTGTCGTGATGTTGGCTGTGTTGTGTCTGCAGTTTTTGGTGCATGAACGTGACCACATGGCAGCTGCCTCGCCCCAGGCCAAGCAGTTTTTTACGGCAGTTTGTTCGGTCATGGGGTGCAAGGTGACACCGCTGCGTCAAATAGAGTCGGTGGTGATTGATAGCTCGTCGTTTACCAAAGTGCGTGGTGATGTGTATCGCTTGAGCTTTACCCTTAAAAATAGCGGAGTGGTAGAGCTGGCCACGCCTGCTGTAGAGATTACCCTGACCGATTTGCAAGACCAGCCGGTTATACGCAAGGTGTTGCAATACTCCGAGTTTGGCTCTAAAAGCGAGACCATGGCTGCCGGCAGCGAGTTGTCGGCTATGCTTCCGGTCAGTGCAAAAATTGGCAGTACAGACCGTATTGCCGGCTACCGTTTATTGGCTTTTTACCCCTGAATTTTTACTTCACGATTTTTTATGTCCTCCATTATTTGCGGCTCCATTGCGTTTGACACCATCATGAACTTTGAGGGGCGGTTTGGCGAGCAAATCATGGCGGACCAGCTGCATATTCTGAATGTCTCTTTTTTATTGCCCACCTTACGCCGTGATTTTGGCGGCTGTGCCGGAAATATTGCCTATGGCCTGAAGCTGCTGGGAGGTACGCCGTTGCCTATGGCCACCGTAGGTGTAGATGGTAATGATTATCTGGCGCGGTTGTCAGGTTTGGGTATCAGCACCGAGTTTGTGCGCATGGTTGACGGTGCTTACACCGCTCAGGCGATGATCATGACCGACAAGGACAATAACCAGATTACCGGCTTTCACCCCGGTGCCATGGAGCAAGCGCATACGCTCAAAATTGCTGCACGCGATGACATTCAAATCGGTATTGTGGCACCTGACGGTTTTGATGCCATGGTGCAACACGCCCAGCAGTTCAAAGATGCTGCTATTCCGTTTATTTTTGACCCAGGGCAACAATTGCCACGCTTTGATGGTGCACAGTTAAAGCAGTTTATTGAGATGGCAACCTGGGTAGCAGTCAACGACTACGAAGGCAAAATGCTGTGCGAACGCACCGGTTGGAGCTTTGAAGAGATTTCGCGACGGGTGCGTGGCCTTGTGGTAACGCTGGGCAGCCAGGGTAGCGAAGTTTGGGAAGATGGCATTAAAGTGCATGTGCCGGTGGTAGAAGCTGCGCAAGTGGTAGACCCGACCGGCTGTGGCGATTCTTTCCGTGCAGCATTGCTGTATGGTTTGGAAAAAGGTTGGCCGTTGGCGCGCTGTGCCGCATTGGGCAGCCATTTGGGTGCTTTAAAAATTGCCCAACGTGGCCCGCAAAACTACCAGCTGAGCAAAGAAGTTCAGGGCTTGCTGTAGGTTGGGAACGGCCATGGCGCGCTCGTGCTGAGCGTGGTTTGGGTGCTGCCGCCCGTGGCTTTGGACGATCTTTTGGCAGGAGCCGGTTTTTCGGTCACTGGCTGTTCAGAGACTTCAGCTGTAGATTCCGATGGCACGGCCTTCTTGGTGGGGGCTTTTGGTGCAGCGGCTTTTTTGGCCGGTGCAGTTTTTTTGGCGGTGGCCATACTGTACTCCTTGATCAGGGTGCGGGAGAGACTTCCGGCAGTCGATTCTGACAGAAGCACTGCATTTCAGCAATTTTAATTTTGCAATTGCGCATAGCATGCCATATTCGCATCAAGCTTTCATTGGCTGATTAAGTTATTTGCTTGCGAATAGGGCTTTTGCCAATGCTACGCTTTTGAATGGAGTCTTAATCCCAAGACAGCGCTCCGCCAGATTGGTATTCAATGACCCGGGTTTCAAAGAAGTTGCGTTCTTTTTTCAAGTCAATCATCTCGCTCATCCAAGGGAACGGGTTTTCTTCGTTCGGGAACAAGGCTTCCAAGCCTATCTGGGTGGCGCGACGGTTGGCAATGTAGCGCAGGTAGCCTTTGAACATAGATGCATTCATACCCAGCACACCACGTGGCATGGTGTCTTCAGCGTAGCGGTATTCCAGTTCTACCGCTTTCTCGAACAAGGCTTTGATTTCGGCCTTGAACTCTGCGGTCCACAAGTGTGGGTTTTCGAGCTTGAGCTGATTGATCAGGTCAATGCCAAAATTGCAGTGCATCGACTCGTCGCGCAAAATGTATTGGTACTGTTCGGCTGCACCAGTCATTTTGTTTTGGCGACCCAGTGCCAGAATTTGCGTAAAGCCAACGTAGAAGAACAGGCCTTCCATGAGGCAAGCAAACACAATCAGCGACTTGAGCAGTGTTTGGTCAGTTTCTTGGGTGCCGGTATGAAAGTTGGGGTCCATGATGGCGCTGATAAACGGAATCAGGAACTCATCTTTGTCACGAATGGATTGCACTTCGTTGTAGGCATTGAAGATTTCGCTCTCATCCAAGCCCAGTGACTCCACAATGTACTGGTAAGCGTGGGTGTGAATAGCTTCTTCAAACGCCTGACGCAGCAAAAACTGGCGGCACTCTGGCGCGGTAATGTGGCGGTACGTACCCAGCACAATGTTGTTGGCGGCCAGCGAGTCGGCGGTTACAAAAAAGCCGAGGTTACGTTTGACAATGCGGCGTTCGTCTTCGGTTAGACCGTTGGGGTCTTTCCACAGAGCGATGTCGCGCGTCATGTTTACTTCTTGCGGCATCCAGTGGTTGGCGCAGGTGGCAAGGTATTTTTCCCACGCCCATTTGTACTTGAAAGGCACTAATTGGTTGACATCGGTTTGGCCGTTGATGATGCGCTTGTCGGAAGCACGCACCCGTTTCATGGGGGCAGGATCCGCCCTGAAAGTGGGTTCTGCTGGTGCGGCAGACGCTAGTGGCACGGCTTGCAGGCGCGGTTCGCGTACCGATGGTTCGGTACGCTGCGGTAGTGTGGTTTGAACTTCTTCGTCCCAGGTAAGCATGGTGTATTCCTTGTTGAGCTTATTGCAGGGTTTGCGGGTTTATTGGCAGGCTTCGCAGGTTGGGTCATCCACGCCGCAAAATTTCACGTCAGTGGCTGCTGCCATCTGCATTTGTGCGGCTGCAGCGGCGGCTTCTAAAGCGCTGGACATACGGGTGGAGCCGGAGGCATCGTTGCCCGAAGACACGGCATTCAATCGACCCGCTGTAACGGTAGATTTTTCGGCATGGGTGGCAGACATAGTGCGCAGGTAGTAGGTGGTTTTTAGGCCACGTAACCACGCTAACTTGTAAGTGTCGTCCAGCTTTTTGCCGGAGGCGCCCGCCATGTAGATATTGAGCGATTGCGCTTGGTCGATCCATTTTTGGCGACGTGCGGCCGCTTCTACCAGCCAGCGTGTTTCAACTTCAAATGCAGTGGCGTAGAGTTGTTTGACTTCTTGCGGCACACGGTCAATGGGTGCGAGAGATCCATCAAAGTGTTTCAGGTCCATCACCATCACGTCATCCCACAGACCCAGGCGCTTGAGGTCGCGCACCAAATAGCTGTTGATGATGGTGAATTCGCCCGATAGGTTGGATTTGACCGACAAGTTGCCAAAGCAAGGCTCAATGGATGCATCCACACCAATGATGTTGGAGATGGTTGCAGTGGGAGCAATGGCTACGCAATTAGAGTTGCGCATGCCGTCTGTGGCGATTTTTTTACGCAAGGCATCCCAGTCGAGCGTAGCTGAACGGTCAACTTCGACGTAGCCGCCGCGTTGCTGTGCCAGCATGTCGATGGTGTCAGGCGGTAACACACCTTTGTCCCACAATGAGCCTTTGAAAGTAGAGTACCGGCCACGCTCACGTGACAGTTCGCTGGATGCCCAGTAAGCGTAGTAGCTGATGGCTTCCATGGAGGTGTCGGCAAAAGCAACAGCAGCGTCGCTGGAATACGGAATACGCAGTTGGTACAGGCAGTCTTGGAAAGCCATTACACCT
>CALPVM020000039.1 GCA_943327015.2 Akkermansia muciniphila | reverse complement strand
CCAGGAGGAGCAAGCTCAAAGCTTGTAATTCTGTAGTCAATCGCTTTCATTCCCGTTGGGTACATATACCCCAGCCATGTTGCCTGAACCGGGGCAGCACGCCTTGCAAACACAGACAGTCTGTTTCCCATGGTGTGACCCGATAAGTCAATGAGTATGTCTATGGAGTTTTCTTTGATTAGCGCATAGACTTCGTCATCTGTTTTGTCGTAAATGTCAAACCAGTGATCAACGTAGCTTTCTATTCGATTGGAGTAGCTGTCTTTGCTGGAGTAGTTGTTAAAAACATAAATTTCACAAGTGGATTTGTTATGTTTTGCAACTACAGGCTCCATAAAAAATGCTACAGGATGAAATCTTAAGTCTGCAGATACATACCCAATTTTTAACTTTTTATTGATATTTTGTTCGTTGTACTCTGGTGCAGAAAATTGGGGTGAACTGTCAGTTATGGGGTCTGAGAAGCATTCACCCCAGCATTTAAAAAGTTCGCATACCTGTTCTGGCGTTGCACCAAGTGCTGCATAGCATATTGCCCTAAATAGTTGTATAGATGAGCTATTGGGAGCAATAGACGATGCTTGATCTATTGCTTTGCAGGCTTCATAACTGTTGCCCATGTTGTAATGGGTCTGGGCTAAACCGTACCAGGCTAGTGCATGGTTGGGTTCTTGTTGAATAATAAACTCAAAGTTTGCCCTAGCCTCGTTGAACTGGAGGGTCATGATCATGTACATGCCGATCCCAACCCAACCCCGAATATCATTCGGGTTTTTACATACTATGCCGTTGAATATTTTGAATGCTTCTGAATAATCACCTTTGTGCAATAGTTTGTCTGCAATATCGTGTTCTGAATCAGGCTGGTTCATGGTCGCTTCGGTGGTTTATTGACTTGAAGTCAATGGTAGACACTTAATTTTGAACCAAAGCAAAATAAAACAGGACTAATGGATGCCTTACTTGCTTTTTACACTGTCTAACATCCTCTCGCAATACCGCGCTATCAAATCTATCTCGAGATTGACATTAGCCCCAGCCTGCAAGCAGTGCAGGGCGGTGTTGGTGATGGTATGCGGAATCAGGTTGATGCTGATCTCGCAGCCTTGAGAGGTGTCATTAATGCGGTTGACAGTCAGGCTCACTCCATTGACGGTAATAGAGCCCTTAAATGCCAAATATTTGGCAAGCTCTTGGGGTGCAAGTATGCGCAACTCCCAGCTTTCTCCAACTTCTGCAAAGTGGGTTACGCAACCCAGCCCATCTACATGGCCCGATACCAAGTGACCACCAAGCCGATCATTGGCGCGTAGGGCTTTTTCTAGGTTGATGGTTCCGGTAGTGTTTAGTCCTGATGTTTTATTCAATGACTCTGCCGAAATGTCGATGGTAAAAGTATGCGCTGCTGCATCTATGGTAGTAACTGTCATGCAGGCGCCGTTGAGGGCAATGCTGTCGCCCAAGCCTACATCATCCAGGTATCCTGCGGGACATTGAATGGTAAGACGTTTGCCATGCGCTGTGCTTTCGCCCAATGTATTGACTTCTGTAATGTGGCCTACGCCGGTGATGATACCTGTGAACATGAAAAGATGCCTTGCTATGAGTGTGCTGCTAGAAAATGTCGTTTACCGCCATGGTACAAGATTTAAACCGCAGCAGAACATTGGCCACGAATTTAGCTAAAAACAACCGCTTGTTTGACAGGTATTAATAAAAAATATCGCGGTCCTTACCCCGCGCAATAATACGCAAATCTTGACCTACCATAGTACAAGATTTAAATTGCAGCGTTGTGCCTTGCACCAGCTCGGTTAGAGGTGCCATGCGTGCCATGCCGGCACCAGTGCCCAGTAGCAAAGGGGCTAAGTACACCAGCTGCTCATCCACCAAGCCCGCTTGCAACAATGCGCCGTTCAGGGTGTGGCCAGCTTCTACGTGCAGCTCGTTTACCTCGCGCTGAGCCAAATCATGCAGCATGGCTTTTAAATCTACCTTACCGGTGACGTGGCCGTTTGCGTCGGTATGCGGCATCGCAATCAGGGTGGCGCCACGCGCCTGCAATGCCGCGGCTTGGGGGCTATTGGTTTGTGTGGTGTAAATAAAAACTTTGCGCTCTGCCGCAAACAACGCAGCAGTCGGCGGGGTTTGTAACTGGCCGTCTACCACCACCACATGGGGTTGGCGCTCAGAGTGTACTAGGCGAACATCCAGACGCGGGTTGTCTTTAAGAACGGTGCCAGAGCCTGTCAAAATAGCGCAGGCGCGGGCACGCCATGCGTGGCCATCGGTGCGTGCAGCTTCACCGGTAATCCATTGGCTGTTGCCATTGTGCAGCGCGGTGGTTCCGTCTAGCGATGCAGCCACTTTTAAGCGTACCCAAGGCGTTTTGCGCAGCATTCGGCTAAAAAAACCAATGTTGAGTTCGCGCGATTCTGCAGCGCCCGCGCCTATTTCAACGGAAATACCTGCAGCACGCAGACGCCCAAAGCCCTGACCCGCCACCAATGGGTTGGGGTCGGGCAGTGAAGCTACAACTTTGCGTATACCGGCCTTAATAAGTGCATCGCAACACGGACCTGTGCGGCCATGGTGAGAGCAGGGCTCTAGCGTAACGTAGGCAGTGGCTCCTTGTACAGAATGGCCTTGCTGTTGTGCATCGCGCAGTGCCATTACTTCAGCATGGGGTCCGCCGGTACGTTGGGTGTGGCCCTGGCCTAATAGGGTACCGTCGGGGGCGGTGAGGACACAGCCTACGCGGGGGTTGGGGTTAGAAAGTGTTAATGCCTCACCTGCGGCTAGCAGAGCAGTGGTAATCAAAGGCAGTTACCTGTTCCAGCAGTCTGGTACGGTGGCTCCAGTTGCCAAATTGGTATTGCCGCGATTGTTGGCTTGATCCAACGTGAAGTCGCCACATTTGTCGTTAGCTTGCCCGGTGCCTGGCTTACGGGTGGCTGTCAATGCAAAAGTACCGTTGGTTGAGGTGACAGTTACTGTATAACGCCCACCCTCTACGGCCACTAAAGAGGCCGGCACAGCGGAATTGGCGGGATAGGAACCGGTCGCTGTAGATGCACGCTCCATCCATTGAGCTACTTGAAGCAGAGTTGCTTTGGCATGGGCACGGTGTGTACGTTGAATATACTCGTTGTAGCTAGGCAACGCAATGCTGGCTAAAACACCAATAATCGCAACGGTAATCATGAGTTCTATCAGGGTAAAGCCTTGACCTAGCGAACGAAGAATAAATGTTTTACTTTTCATATTTCAAAGATGTTGTCAGTTTTGAATTATTGCAGTTGCCGAAAGCCGGCACGGATACCAGAGTAGTTGCCAGGGTTGAAGTCCTTAGCACTGCAAACTTGGCCAGAGGGGCAGTTGGAGGACAGCAACTTGGTTTTGTTTTCACTGCGGATAATAGTTGTGTCACCCGCGCCACTTTCTACCATGGTTACAGTTTTTGAAATTTCTTTGGTAAACGTATCTTTGTCGGTAAAGGTGTACGCAGGCGCACTTGGCGGAGCCCCTGTAAACATATTTAGCACCGCTTGAAAGCTTCTTTCCGTGGTGGCAGAGGCTGAACAGGTTTCAACCGCTGTTCCACCGCCAATTTTGGGAATTACGCTTTGCACCAGTATTTTTTGCCCTGAAAAACTGCGAATATTTTGCAATGCGCGCTGACCTGATAGCGGAAAGTCTAGGTGCCAACCCCGTTTGGCAGCCACAGCTTCTTGCGCAGGCGGACCTACTACAGCAGGTTTGCCATCATAATCCACGGGGTTGTTACTGGAAGTAAAGTACGAAGTTCCGCCATCAACGAGTGGTGTTGATGCAATGGTCTGTGTCACTAGGGTGGTAGGTAAAATTGTACTTTCACCTGTATTGATAACAGTAGTGTCTGTAATTTTAACAACCCCTTGTTCGACTTTGAAGCTGCTATTGTCATACAGGGCGTACACCGATTCAGTGCTGGTAGTAGCACGATCTGTATCGGTTAAGTTGCGTCCTGTACCGACGGCAAGCATAATGCCGCCCTTGGGATGGGGCATCCAGTATGGCGCAGTGGTAAATGCCTGCGTAATGGGCGCACTGGCAGTGCCGCGTTTGGCAACAAAAAATGGTTTACCACCAAAAGAGGTTTTCCACTCTGAGCTTGTGGCGCTGGTAAGGTCAAACTTCCAGAGGTTACCTTTGAGGTCGCCAGCATAGGCAATATCCACTTTTCCATCACCGTTGATGTCAATTAGCTGTGGGCTCGATAGGCCATTGTCCCCCTTATAGTTACACGTGCCAGATGTGGGCTGGCTACAGGGTGATATTTTGACTAATTCACGAGAGCCATCAAGATATTGAATCAGTAGTACGGGCGCTTCATTGCTACTGCTGTAACCATTGCCAAGCACTGTTGCCCAGCGTGAATCATTCAGCTTCACAATTTGACGTGACATATTGGCCACGGCCTCATCCATCACGGGTGGTGAAAAAATATGGCCTATGTCAGCATCAGCGGTTGCAGTGGTATCCATGATGACCAAGTTACCTACGGAGGAGTTGGTGTGCACGAATTCAGCGGGGTCTGTAACATCCAGCACAAAATAACCCTTGCCACCAGCAGCGAGAGTGCCAACAAGATAGGTGCGCCATTTACTATTGGCCTTGTCGTAAAAGTCGCCGGTAAAAGGTGAGCCATCCACAAAATATCTGTGCAGGTATGGCCTTGTTGCGCTGTCTGAATCGGTTAAATCACGCAGCGCACCCTGTGCTATGCCTTGCGGAATATAGGCTATTTTTTCTTCACCGGTCGTGGCTGAAAAACCATGCAACATACCGTCATTGGCACCAATGTAAATCATGGGTGTACGTCCACCGAGTTGGGTCGGAGAGGTACCGCCACCACTTAGTTCAGAGCGGAATGTTGCGTAGTTGTCTGCGGTGTAGCCACTGGATGGCTTACCCGTGTACCAAATGTTAGAGTTGACAACGTCACCCAGTCGGGAATCGCGATCGCGTAATGTGCCGCCCTTAGAAGCCTCTTTGGTGCGGTCGCCACGGATGAAGTTGACTCGATCCACGCCTTTGTTGTCAGCAGTTCCAGCACTATTTTTATTTAGGGGCGCTTGATGCAGAGCTGGAAGGTTTGAGATGCTGGTTGCACTTGCGGCTTTCCATTGGAATCCTGTAGTGACAGGGGGCGTGCCCACTAAACCATAAGAAAGAACCAATCGGTTGTTTAGCGATGTGCTGGAAAGTTCGTCCAGTTTTTTGGCTGCGTCCCACGATTCTGATGAGCCAATTGCCCCCGTCGTGCTATCAATCGGGCGCGCTGTCAGCGACCCCGAATAACGTGTAGCGTTGTATCCAGCAATGTATGCATTCAGGCCGGAACGTAAGTAACTTGAACTGGTAGAGATCGAGACTAACGGGCTTGAGGTATCTTTAATTACTGTATCCAGAATGTCTTTAAATGCATCGGTTAATGCTGCAGCAGTTTTAGCGGGGTAGTATTTACCACGTCCGTTAATGGCCGCATGCCAGAGTTCAACGGTTCGCTGGTCTTGTTCGGAGGATAATGGGTCTAAACTGGAGGTGTCAGTTGTAGCGGGGGAAGTATCATAAGATCTGACATCTGGCCACACCAATGTGCCGCGAACCAGCCTTTGGTAGTCGCCACCGTAGGTGTCTGACGATGCGTTGTTGTAATCCCACTCTACGGGTGTTTTTCGCCCAGCAATAAAGCCTGTTTGTGTTCTGCGACTACCGTCAGCAGCAACGTAAGGCCAATTTACGGCACCCAAACCAAAGCCAATGGTGTACTGAGTTACGTGTTGCCAAGTTGCAGGGTTGTTTTTGGGATTCCAATAATCGGTAAGCGCTGTGCAGCCGTTGGCATCGGTGCAGGGTGTTGTTGGCGAGATGGGGGGGGTATTCCAAATATATTCGGTTGTTGGAACTTTATACAAAGGCTTTATTTTGTTTTGCATCGCTTGGGTGCTGTTGGTGCCGTCTTGTAAATCGGTGGCCCAGTTGCGAAAAGCAAAGTCTGAAAGTGTGTGGGCTTTCGTTGTTTTGTAATTGACGTCTCCGTCGCCATAAATGTCTTTATAAATCCTAAGCTCTATGTTGGTGCTAGGGTTATAAGATTTACCATCGGGTAATGTTTGCGTGGAGCTGTCACCTTTTGTGCCAACGCGGTCGGTGTCTAATTGGCTATTCCATGCGCCATCCGTCATAAAAACATGGTACGTTCTACGGCATGACAAATAGGGTGTGGTCTGGTCTGTGCCGGGGTTGTCCGCCCATGGGCTGTGCCGCCCTGCGGGTGACCGCATGTAGTTAAACACATTTTTCATCATGTCGATGGATGGTGTGCCACCACTGGCTGTTAGTCCGTCTATGTAAGTATTGAAATTTACGCGGTGCGTTCCAGAAAATGGCTTCATGGCGTTGGTTGCGCCAAGTGTCAAGCTATTGGTGCGGTTCATTCCTTGCCATGCAAGGCGAATGCGACCATCTGGGATATTGCCAGAATTGGCAGTGCCATCGCCAAATTGTGCCTTGAGGGCCTGCTTGAGTAGAGTTATTTTTCGATTTGCAACATTACTAGTTGTATTGTCGGTGGTAATGTCCCACGCCATACTGCCAGAGTCATCCACCGAAATAATCACGTTCGGTGCGGGCTCACGACCACCGTTGCCGGCTGGTATTTGAGAAAAATTAATCGGGCCAGCCCACGCCAAGTTGCCAGCCATGCAGATGCTACAGGCTACTGCTACATGGTGGCATTTAAATTTTTTTGGGTATACCCTAGTTTGTTGCATGGCATGCCTCCGTAATGTTGGTTCAATGAAGGGTGGCAGGGGGTCACTGACCTTGGCTGGCCGGGTAGGGCACAAAAGTGGTTTTGATTACCGCTTTGGTACCTTCTTTTAATCCTTTCGCAACTGCTGTTATTCGATACACAAATGGTGCAGCTGGGTCAGGAGTAAGATTGCTCGCTGTGGTGGCCGTGCTGGTTATTGGAGCGGAGTACTTGAAAACCTCTACCCAGTACCATGCGAGTGCGCGCTTAGGCGGACCAGGATCGACCAATAAAATCGGGTTACTTTCTTGGCCAAGTGCCGAAGGGTTGGCTAGGGTAAATTGACCATAGGTTGCTCCTAGCGGCTCCATGTTGGCTAAATTGTCTTCAATCGGGGGCAGTGATGTTAAATTTTCAGGAACACAAATCCCCTCCTGGCACCGCAATGCAGACGCTGCAATGACTCTGGTTTCTATGGTGTCGTAGTCGTCGCTGCTGCGGGGGAAATAAGCTTTGGTACTGGTATCCCTGCAGCCTATATGATTATCAGCGCTTACCATAGGGTTGGTGGGGTTGGGTTTGCAGGGGGTGCCTTGACTACCATCTGCCTGCAAAGGTGTGTAGGGTGGAATTCTGCCACGAATATCAGTTTCAGCATCCCGAATCAAGGCTTCAGCGGCTGCTACAGCACGCTGGTAGTCACTGGCGTTGCTGGTAATTATTTCATTCAAGTTAGCTACCCGGTACCCTGCAAGCACGGCAGTCATGGTGAGCAGCATAATGATCAGTACGGTGATCAAGGTTGCGCCGCGTTGCTGGTAGTGCTTGGTGTTCATAGCAGTGCGTTTCTGAGAGCGAAAGTGCGTTGATAAACACGCCGCAATCTGCCGTCTTCTGTAATTGATTTTCCGGTGGAATCTATCATTTCTTGCCCATTGCAATTTTTAAATGAGGTACCTCTGGTTGGATTGCTTTGACTATCTCCGCGTAAAACAAGGCAAACTCGCACGGCATGAATATTTGTCCATGAGGGAACGCTATTGGCTGTGTAAAAAAGATATTGCAACGTATCGGCAGCATCTCGCGTTTGAATGCCATACCAAACCTGAAAATCTTCTACGCCATCGGCAATTGCTAGTGCATTATTGGGTGCGGCTGATGAGCCGCGACACATCAGGTTGGTGCCTGTAATGAAATACTCATTGTCAATGTTTAAAAAAGGTACTGCAGGGCGATTACCTAAACAATCACGAATGCCGAATCGTATGGTGTCTGCAGCAGAGCTGGTGCTCAGTATATTGTCCTGGTAACTTACCCGTAAAGTGTCTGGGCTATTGGAATTACCATTTTCACCATGTATAGATAGCATTTGTCCAGCAAGACCAGTGGTTGCCGCAGAAAGGCCGGTATAACTTTCGTTAAAACGAACGCCAGCGTTGGTCCCACCGTTCCACTCAATATTAACCGCACCCGCTTGTGTAAGGTGATATCCCATATTGCTCAAAATAGCATCAGCATTTTGTTGTAAACGTGATGTGTCTGCCAGTACTGTGGTGGTGGCTTGAGAGAATACCAAACTGCCTATCGCGCCGATCACCACCAACAATCCAATGGTGAGGCCGACCATTAATTCCATTAACGACAAGCCTTTTTGTAGATGAAAACGCCTGGCACATGGGTGTAGTGCGTTTACAGATGGCGAGCAACTTTCAAGGTTGTACATATACTATGTGACAAATTAAATTGGTAGGACAATCCACACCATTTTTTCCGATAGTAACTGCCAGCGGGCTATTGGGATCCAGGGGCGCATTGGCACTCTCGTTTGCGCTCCAAGCGATGGCAATTCCGATTTGACGTTGGTCGGTTTCCGATGCGAAAATTCGGGCGTCGCCATTCGGTAAGGATGTGCGTACCGTGTTGAGCCATTGGTTTAAATCGGCTTGCGCCATTTGATTACTGGTGCAAGGAGTTGCTGTAGCATCGTTTACCAAGCAATTAGTGGGAGGTACTAAAGCAACGGTTGCATTCCAACCGTTGGTATTTGGGTAGGTGCTTGTGTTGGTGTAATAGGTTGCTATCTGTTCGCGGTTAAGAAGCATGCGATTGGTCATGTCGTTAATGAGACCCATCGCGGTGGCACGGTGGTTGGCAGTGCGTGTATCTACCAGCACCCGTGTTTGTACACCTGCCATACCCAGAATACCCAGTGCCAAAACTAACAATGCCACCAGCGATTCGATCATGCTGACACCACGTTCTTGCTTGGGGGCGCGAATTAAGCGCATGACTGCTCCCCTTTTATTTTTCGTAAACGTGTGCCAACGGTTAGGCAAACAGTGAAAGTAGAATTGGATTTGCTAGCACCATCGGCGTTATGATGGATGACCCAGCGTGGTGCATTAGATGCTTGGCCCCAGCGGTTGAACTCAACTATTACTGGAGTGGCTTGAACCAAGAAACCAGGTGAACTTTTGAAGACCTGAAGGGCATTGCTTTTGTCGCCCTCAGAGCCGTCAAGCACCATATTGTTGTTGGTGTCTGGGGATATTTGCCAGCATAGCCAAGGGTCGGTGGCTGGGTTTGTTGCTGCAGGGCAACCGTCCACAACATTGGTGTGACGACTTAAAAACACCACCCGGCCTCTGCGGCGAGATTCGGTTTTGGTTAACTCAATCGAAGCTACCAGCTCATCGGTGGTTGCATTTGCTTGTTTGTTTTTAATTGTTTCATTAAATGCGGGTGCAGCCAGTGCCGCTAGTACACCCAAAATAGCAATCGCCACCATGAGCTCTATCAAGGTAAAGCCCCTAGCGCAGCGCTTCTTGTTGCCAATAAGTGGAATATGACTTTGCATAACTGCATTCTATTGCCTGCCTATAGCAACATTTTTCCACACATCATTTTAGTAACGCCATTGGTCGTAAGATGGCATGAGTAAACATGTAAGTATCACTCAATGGTCAGGGCTTTAGCGAATGCCGTTGCTTGCGAGTCGATTGGTATGTTATATCTGAAGCTGCGCTAGGCGGGTTAAATCGTCAATCATAAGCGCGTGGTGAGACTGTATCAGTTGTTCATGCCCGAACCGGACAAGCGCAACCAGAACGCCTGTATCGAATCATTCAACGGGCGGCATCCGGACACGTAGTCGTAGAGTTTTTGCGTAGGGAATAAAACGAAAGGCGGCTAAAGAAGTCACTGGGATGAATGACACCAAGCACCTATAAATTAACATTGATTCAGAAACCAGTTACATTAACCATTAACATCAAAGCACACAGATACTGAAAACGGGGGTACGTCGGCTACTAGCTGGATCCAGCATAAACTCATGCTAGTCGTTTGAAATAAGTGCGATTTTTTAGGGACGACGTGTAAGTTGTCAATCCGTTTCAATCGATGGTTGGTGTAAATTTTGCGACAAACGGTATGTGCAGATTTTGAGTTGAATCTACACTAACTGCGTAATATTAAATGTGGTTAAAACAGTGCTCCTTTTGTAAAATTCAAACAAAATATATTGGAAATATGTACAAAGGACAGCCTTTAACAGATATAACACAACGATTTCCGTGTAGTGCGGGGTTTTCGATTGTTGAGGTTCTGGTATCGGTAATGGTACTCACCATCGGCATGCTCGGAATGGTCGGTATGCAGGCGTCTTCTTTGCAGGCCAATCGGGATGCGCGGTTGCAGTCTATTGCTGCTTTTCAAGCGCGTGAACTGGCGGATTTGATGCGTGGCAACCCGACAGAGTCTTCCAAGACTCTGAGCAACCCGTATTTTGTGTCAACAAGCTCAAAGCCTTTGAAGCATACAAATCCTGACTACTGTTTAAATGTTGCGGCTACCACTGCGTGTACAAATCCAATCAATGTAGCCAATGCCCAAATGACAGAATGGCTTGCCAGGGTTGATGACGAACTCCCAGGGGCTCGCGTGGTGGTTTGCATGGACTCAGTTCCATTTGATGCTTCCGGGTTGGCAACTTGGTCCTGCACGGCTGGGGCGGGTGCAAGCATGGTCATTAAAATCGGGTGGTCTAGGGCATCTACCAATAAATCATTGACGGGAAGTCAAGCATTGGACAGGGCAACGGTTCCCTCTATTGTGTTTCCCGTTTAGGCATGCAATAACACAATGAAAAGTCCAAAGCCACGCGTTGAGTCCGGATTGACTATGGTGGAACTCATGGTGGCAATGGCTATCAGCCTGTTCATTACGCTGGCTGCAATTGCTGCTCTGGTGGTGGCAAGACGCGGATTTGATTCGGTAGATTCTTCATCGCAGTTACGGGACAATATGCGATTTTCAGTCGACCGTCTTCAACGCTTGGGTTCTCAAACCGGTTACAAAGACGTTCTTTATTTGCCTTCTAGTCCTACTGCCACTCCAACCACTTTGACAGCCAGCGTTGGAGGATTTAATGATGCCTTATTTCAATCAGTAGCTACTATTGATACCGTGAACAAAGTTGATGATAAAGGTATCAATGGTAGTGATATATTGATTTTACGCATGCAAGGAACAGTTGATGGATCGGTACTGGATTGCAGGGGGGCTCAAGTGCCTGCACCAACCGGCCTAGAAGATAGGTCAATCTCTGTCATTTATG
>CALPVM020000038.1 GCA_943327015.2 Akkermansia muciniphila | reverse complement strand
AGGCGCGGCCTCTTTGATAGCCAGTCTGATGACACCTACCATTTGCGCAGCAGAGACCATCGCGGTAACTACAAGCTTTAGTATTTTGGGAGATTTGGTTAAAGTGGTTGGCAAAGAGCGTGTTTCGGTCACACCATTGGTGGGTCCCGATCAAGATGCGCACGTGTTCGAGCCCAAGCCGTCTGACGCCAAGGCGATTCAAAATAGCAAATTATTGGTTATTAATGGCCTAGGCTTTGAACCCTGGGCGAACAAACTCGCCAAAGCAGCCAACTTTAAAGGAACTACAGTGGTCGCGTCTAAAGGCATTCGGCCGCTGGGCAGTACCGAACACAAAGGTCACGCGCACCACCATGACGATGCAGATCCGCATGCCTGGCAAAACCCGCTAAATGTGATTCAGTATGTGACGAACATCAGCAACGCGCTTACCGCACTTGACCCTGCTGGTGCGGCTATTTACCAAAGCAATGCACAAGCCTATATTAAAGAAGTACAAGCACTCGACAATTGGATTGAAAGCCAATTTTCAGGTATCGCAACTGAAAAACGCAAGGTAATTACCTCGCACGATGCGTTTGCATACTTTGCTGCACGCTACAAAATCAAGTTTGTTGCAGCGCAAGGCACATCCACCGAAGCCGAACCGAGCGCCAAACAAATTGCCAAGCTGGTGCAACAAATCAAACGGGAAAAAGTAAAAACTGTGTTTGTAGAGAACATGAGCAACCCGAAGTTGCTGGAGCAAATCAGCAAAGATGCTGGCGCCAGCGTTGGCGCGCACCTCTATGCAGACGCTTTATCTGCAGCGGGTCAGCCCGGGGCTACTTACCTGCAAATGATGCACCATAACGTTTCGCAAATGGCTGCAAGCATGCAATAACACGGGCAGTGGACGCTCTAGGTTTTTTGCAAGCGTGCAAATGTTTTTCTGAACTTTTGCACTTTTGGCGCAGCTACTGCCAAACAATATCCTTGGCTGGGGTTGCGCTCAAAGAAATCCTGATGATAATTTTCAGCAGGCCAATAGTTTTGTAGAGGTAACACCTCGGTCACGATTGGTCTTTGATAAACACCACTGGATCGCAACTCTTCTATCACGGCCATTGCTGTGATTTGCTGCTGCGAATCTTCAAAATAAATGCCACTACGGTACTGGGTACCTATGTCATTGCCTTGCCGATTCAACGTGGTGGGATCGTGTATCAGAAAAAAAACTTCGAGCAACTCATGCAAACTCACAATTTCAGGAGAGTAAATGAGTTTGACAACTTCGTTGTGTCCGGTAGCTCCGGTACACACCGCGTCGTAGGTGGGTCGATGCAGGTGGCCATTGCTGTAGCCTGATTCAACATCAAGCACACCCCGCACCTGCACAAAAACGGCTTCAGTACACCAAAAGCAACCGCCACCCAAGGCGACGGTTGCAGTAATTGTTGTCATCAGAGAAAGCCCCTAAATAGGCCAACTGCAGAAATTAAGCGCTAGCCGCGTTGCGTTTGCGTTGCAACATCAACTGAGAGATGTCCATCAGCATTTTACGATCCGACGGATCTAAATTACGCATGGTTAAAAGCAACTCGTTGGTTTGATCGTCGGCAAACTGACTGGACTGGGAAAGCAAAGTTCCTAAGCTCACGTCCATGGCTTTTGCAAGCGCATTAAGGCGTAACAATGAAGGCACCACTGCACCACGCTCAAAACGTGAAATGGTTTCTGCGTCAACGTCGATCATGCCGGCCAACTCGTTTTGGCTGAGTGACATAGATTTTCGTTTTTGTGCGATAACTCGACCGAGGGCTCTGCCCAAATCAACTTCACCAGTAACGGCGTCTGCTTGTAATGTTTTAAGTTTGGTTCTCATTCATCTATCTTCCAAAGAGGTGCACAAGTGTGAATGGAAATTGTCTCATTTAAAATGACGCAACTTGTTGATAATAATCATTTATTAATGACTCCAAGGTTAATTATAGCTATTTTTGTTTTTTACTCAACAACTAGACTACAGAAACCACGTTTATTTCTGTTATTTCTCGCAAGAATAACCTCACAATAGCTGTAACTAGACCAATAACACTAAAATCATAGTGTTGTTTATTGTCAAATACCTGAATTAGCCTACTGATGACAGGTACATTCAACTACCTTTAGCATTTTGGTACGTAAGACCATGAAGAAAAACAATCCGGTTATTTTATGCGTGGACGATGATGTTGCCGTGCTGCAGGCGGTTCGGTCGTTGCTTGAAAAAACCATGGGGGGTCAGGCTGACATCGAAGTTGCAGAAGGCGGCTTTGAAGCTCTGGATGCCTGCGCGGACATGGAAGAAGATGGTCGTCCTGTCAGCATCATTATTTCAGACTACATCATGCCCAATATGCGGGGCGACGAATTGCTTATAAAGTTGCACGAGCTCTACCCCAAAATGCTCAAAGTTATGCTCACCGGCCAAAGTGACCTGACAGGGGTGCGCCGCGTTATCAACAAAGCCAGCTTGTACCGCTTTTTAGAAAAACCATTCATGAATGCAGACTTGGTGCTAACAGCCAAATCCGGCATTGAGTCCTTTATGGCCGAACGTGCTTTGGCCCATAAAATTGCCGAACTTACCAGCCTGAACAAGGCACTAGAAGCTCAATTGGCTAAAGCAAAAAGTGAATTAGGTTAATAACACGACCCATGCTGCAACCCTACGCTTAAAGTTGACAAATTGGACACAACACACTAAACTAATAACCCACGAGTTATTAGTCCATGCCAAATTCTATTTCTCCTCCTCCCACCAAGCCTAAGCGTGAACGTCGCAAAGAAGCCCGTCCCGCAGAACTGTTAGCGGCCGCACTGCACTTGTTTGTTGAAAAAGGCTATGCCGCCACAAAGTCGGAAGAGGTAGCCAAATTGGCAGGGGTATCCAAAGGCACCTTGTTTTTGTATTTTTCGAGCAAAGAAGAATTATTCAAAGCGGTAGTGCGCGAAAACATTTCGAACCGCTTTACCGAGATTTCCAAGCTCTGGGACAACTATGAAGGCAGCAGCACCGATTTACTACGCATGGGTTTGCGTGTTTGGTGGGAACGCATAGGCTCCACCAAAGCCTCTGGCATTACAAAACTCATGATTAGCGAGGAAAACAACTTTCCTGAATTGGCTGCTTTTTACCACGAGGAAGTTGCTCGCCCCATCCACACGCTGCTCGAAAAGGTATTGCAATTGGGCATTGACAAGGGGGAATTTCGCCCCATGGATGTTCAGCAAGGCATCTACCTGATTCTGGCCCCTATGCTGTATTTGGTGATTCGTAAGCATTCGCCCATTACCTACGCCCTGAAAAATAATCCCATGGATGCGGATGCTTTTATTAAAGCGCAGATTGATAATATCCTCTACGGCCTGAGCTTGCATCCGCCTACCAAAGCTGCCACTCCCTCCCCTTAAAAGTCCTGACTCTCCTATGAAAACCTGGTTCAAATGGCTATTAATTGCCACTGCTGTAGCCTTGATGGCCGCAGGTATCATGCGGTCGCTAGCTACGCGCAAAGCACAAACTGAAGCCTTGCAAGCACAACAATCTGCACAAAAAACCATGACTCCGGTGGATATACAAATCCATGAAACATCATTAGCGCAAACCGTTGAACTCACGCAAAGCATTCCCCTATCGGGCACCGTCAAGGCGGTTAATTCTGCACTTATCAAAGCACGCGTGGCCGGCGAACTGCAGGGTTTTTTGCTGCGTGAAGGCGACTTTGTTAAGGCAGGTCAAGTGGTAGCCCGTATTGACGACACGGAGGTCAAAGCCCGTGTGCGCCAGGCGCAGCAGCAAGCCCAAAGTGCCAAAGCGCAGGTAGACATTGCTCAACGCAATTTTGACAATAACCGATCTTTGGTGGATAAGGGCTTTATTTCCAAAACAGCGCTGGATACTTCTGTTGCCAACTTAGCCGCCAGCGAAGCCAACTATCTGGCAGCCAAAGCGGGATTGGATCTGGCCAACAAGTCTCAAGATGACGCCATTTTGCGCAGCCCCATTGCGGGTCAAGTTTCGCAGCGACTAGCCCAACCCGGTGAGCGCATAGCGATAGATGCCAGAATCTTAGAAATTGTAGACCTTGGCCGGTTGGAGCTTGAAGCCAGCCTGAGCGCAGCTGACTCTTTGGCAATTAAAGTTGGCCAAACTGCCAAACTACGGATTGAAGGTCTAGACCGCGAGTTTTCCGCCAAGGTCAACCGCATCAACCCTAGCGCTAGCGCTGGTAGTCGTGCTGTTTTGGCTTATTTAAGTCTGGAGTCTGGCTCCGGACTGCGACATGGCATGTTTGCCGAGGGGCAGGTTAGCACCGGAAAAATCAGCCATTTGGCAGTGGCGCTCAATGCGATCCGTACCGACAGGCCACAGCCCTATGTTCAATTGCTCAAAGATAACAAGGTGGTACACCAAACCGTTACATTGGGGGCACGCGGTGATGTCAATGGACAAACCATGGTAGCCGTGGATGGCATTGCCGACCAAACCGTTGTTTTATTGGGTACCGCCGGCGCACTGCGCGAAGGTACACCGGTTCATATTGTGAACGGCGCAAAGTAAGCCATGTGGTTCACCCGCGTTAGCCTTCAAAATCCTGTTTTTGCCACCATGGTCATGCTGGCACTGGTGGTACTCGGCCTGTTTTCGCTGCAGCGCCTCAAAGTAGACCAGTTCCCTAATATTGATTTTCCGGTGGTTGTTATCGTGGCGGACTACCCAGGCGCCTCACCGGAGATTGTAGAGAGTGAGGTTTCTAAAAAAATCGAAGAAGGCGTTAACTCGATTGCCGGCATCAATGCCCTGACCTCGCGCAGCTACGAAGGCCAGGCGGTGGTGGTCATTGAGTTCGGCTTGCACGTAGACGGACGTAAAGCCGCTGACGATGTACGCGAAAAAGTGGCGGCCATCAAACCCCTGCTTCGTGCAGAGGTTAAAGAGCCGCGGGTGCTACGTTTTGACCCCTCGGCCAAGGCCATATGGTCGGTGGCAGTGTTGCCCGACCTTGAAGCACAAAACAGCAAGACCCTCACCCCGGTAGAGTTAACCAATTGGGCAGAGCAAAGCTTAAAACGACGCCTTGAAAATGTGCGTGGTGTGGGCTCAGTCACAGTGGTGGGGGGCACCAAGCGTGAAATCAATATTTACCTTAACCCTAAGTCGTTAGAGGCCTACGGAATTAGCGCAGAACAAGTTGCAACGGCAGTGCGCAACGAAAACCAGGAGTTGCCAGTAGGCTCTATCCGGTCCAAAGCGCAAGAGCGGGTGATTCAAATCGAGGCCCGCATGCAGCGCCCAGAAGACTTTGGACGAATAATTGTGGCGCGTAAAAATGGTGCGGCTATTCGTGTAGACCAACTGGCTAAGGTCACAGATGGTGCGCAAGAGGTTGAAAATTTAGCGCTTTACAACGGGCAACGCACCCTGCTGCTCACCGTGCAAAAGTCGCAAGACGAAAATACCATTGCGGTGGTGGATGGCCTGCAAAAAACGCTCACTGAAATGCAAAAAAACCTGCCACCCGGAATCCGGCTGGAACAGATTACCGATGGCTCGCGCCAGATTCGGGTGTCGGTGGATAACGTGCGCCGCACCCTCATAGAAGGCGCCATCCTGACCGTGCTGATTGTGTTTTTGTTCCTGAACTCGTGGCGTTCTACCGTTATTACCGGCTTAACACTGCCAATTGCACTGATTGGCACCTTTTTGTTCATGAACCTGTTTGGCTTTACCATCAACATGATTACGCTGATGGCTTTAAGCCTGTGCGTGGGCTTGCTGATTGACGATGCCATTGTGGTGCGCGAAAACATTGTGCGCCATGTGCAAATGGGCAAGTCTGCCTACCAAGCATCCTTGGACGGCACGCAGGAAATCGGGCTAGCGGTGTTTGCTACCACCATGTCGATTGTGGCGGTGTTTTTGCCCATCGGCTTTATGGGCGGTATTATTGGTAAGTTCTTTCACGAGTTTGGCATCACCATTGTGGCTGCGGTCATGATTTCGATGTTTGTCAGCTTTACGCTCGACCCCATGATGTCCTCCATCTGGCACGACCCCAGCATTCATGCGCATGGCCGCGCCGGACCGCCGGTAACACTTTATGACAAGACCATTGGCCGTGTCACAGCTTGGTTTGACCGGGCTTCTGAAAGTATGGCAGAGTCTTATCAAGTTATTTTGCGCTGGTCGCTCCAACACAAATTAGCTACCGTTTTATTAGCAGTAGGCGTGTTTATAACGAGTATTTTGATGGTGCCACTGCTCGGCACCGAGTTTGTACCCAAGGCGGACTACTCTGAAACCTCACTCAATTTTCATACACCAGTGGGCTCATCGCTCGAGGCCACTGAAGCAAAGGCAAGGCAAGTTGAAGCCATTATTCGTGAGTTTCCGGAGGTGCGCTACACACTTACCACCATTAACACCGGTAGTGCCCAAGGCAAAATGTACGCCAATATCTACATCCGCCTAACCGACCGCAAAAATCGTACGGTGGATGTAAATGCCATGTCGGTCATATTGCGCGATCGGTTGCGTACCGTTGCTGGTATCAATGTGACACACGTAGGTTTGCTGGACGCCGTAGGAGGCAACAAGCAAATTCTTTTCTCCATTCAGGGTGCGGATACAGCTGAGCTGGAACGTTTAACCCAACAGGCTCTGGATAAAATTCGTAACGTTCCGGGCTTGGTAGATTTAGATTCCAGCGTCAAGCCCAACAAGCCTACGCTGGATGTGCAGGTCAAGCGCGAAGCGGCATCTGATCTAGGCTTGGGCGTTGCACAAATTGGCACATCTTTACGCACCTTGGTAGCCGGACAAACTGTTGGCAACTGGCGTGCGCCGGATGACCAGACTTACGATGTGAATGTACGCCTGGCACCCGATGCGCGCACCAGCCCGCAAGACATGGAACGTCTGCCATTTACGGTGGGTTCTAATGCCGATGGCAACCCGCGCATTGTGCGCTTAAACCAAGTGGCCCAAGTGGTGGAGTCCACCGGACCGAACCAAATTAACCGGCGCGATCTGACGCGCGAAGTATCCATCAGTGCCAACGTTTCCGGACGCTCGGCGGGAGAGGTGTCCGCCGATATCAAAGCAGCCATGGACACCATCACTATGCCGCCGGGCTACAGCTATAAATTCAGCGGATCCACCAAAGACATGGCTGAAGCCTTTGGTTATGCACTTTCTGCACTGGTTTTGGCGGTGGTGTTTATTTACATGATTCTAGCCAGCCAGTTCAAGAGCTTTTTACAACCGCTGGCACTCATGACATCGCTACCACTGACCCTGATTGGGGTGGTACTGGCCTTGATGATGTTCCACTCTACGCTCTCGATGTTTTCTGTGATCGGGGTGGTCATGCTGATGGGCCTAGTTACAAAAAATGCCATTCTGCTGGTGGACTTTGCCATTCGTGCGCGCGAAGACGGCATGGAACGCAGTCAAGCCTTGCTGCTGGCCGCCAAAGTGCGTTTACGCCCAATTTTAATGACCACTTTGGCCATGATTTTCGGTATGGTTCCGCTGGCATTTGCGTTAAGCGAGGGCTCTGAAATGCGCGCACCCATGGGGCAAGCGGTGATTGGAGGCGTTATTACATCCTCTTTGTTAACGCTAGTGGTGGTTCCTGTGGTTTACTGCTACATGGATGACTTAGCGCAGTGGATGCGCCGCCGCTGGGGTTCCAACACACCTTCTGCCCATTAAAATCTCGTTATATCGATTCTAAAAACACTGGAGTTTTTGCAATGAATGCCATCAACGTAAACCAAGCACGCTTCAATATGATTGAGCAACAAATCCGCCCTTGGGATGTTCTTGACCACGAGGTTCTGGCCTTGTTGTCCGTCGTTAAGCGTGAAGACTTTGTGCCGCCAGCCTACAAGGCTTTGGCCTTTGCCGATATGGAAATTCCATTGGCAGAAGGGCAAAGTATGCTTGCCCCCAAAATTGAAGCCCGCATGTTGCAGGATCTAGCAGTTGAGCCCAGCCACCGAGTGCTGGAAATTGGGTCTGGTTCAGGCTATATGGCTGCTTTATTGGCACACCGTGCACAGCGTGTTTTGTCTTTTGAAATTCGCCCTGCACTGGCTGATATGGCACGCAGCAATCTGCAAAAAGCAGGCATCCGTAACGCAGAGGTGCGCGTGGGTGACGGTTCTAAAATTCCTCTGGCGGAAGGGTCTTTCGACATTATTCTGGTTAGCGGCTCGCTTGGTCAGGTTCCCGCTCATTTGCTCGAGCGCCTGAACGTGGGTGGACGTCTGTTAGCCATTGTAGGCAATGAGCCCGTGATGCACGCAACGCTGGTGAGCAAGTCTTCTGCCACCGGTTACCACACCCGCGAATTATGGGAAACCGTGGCAACACGCATGGAGCATTTTGCCGAGCCATCAGCTTTCCAGTTTTAAGGACATTTTGTGAACACCATTCCCCAAATTCGCCCTAGCCAACTCGCACAATGGATTGAAACAGCCGTTCAATACGGCCAACCCATTCTGCTGGATGTGCGAGAGCCGCGAGAACTGCAACTAGCCAGCATTCAGCCCGATGGCGTTCTTTTGAAGGCTGTGCCTATGGGCATTATCCCGACCCAACTGGCCGAGCTTAATCCATCCCAACCAATTGCCTGCCTGTGCCACCATGGTGCCAGGAGCATGCAAGTGGCTATGTTTTTGAAAAATCAGGGATTTACCCACGTCGTCAATATTGCCGGCGGTATTCATGCCTGGTCTACAGAGGTAGATCCTGCAGTACCCTGCTACTGATTCACGCCCTCTACAGTCTCTGAAAGACCATTTCATGCCAAGCATTGTGTCAACTGCCAAACTCCACAGCACCAAACGCCTTCTGCCAGTGGCGTTAGCTATTGGAATGGCTTTTACTACCCCAGCTTCTGCACAAAGCTTGCTGGAGATGGTCAACGCTGCACGAAATTACGATGCAACCTACCAATCGGCCAAATTGCAATTTGACGCAACCCTAGCCAAAGGTGAGCAGGCCCAAGCACTGATCTTGCCTACAGTGGGGCTGAGCGTGAGTTCAAGCCACACAAAAATTGACAGTAGCTTCAGTACACAATCTGCATCTGTGGGTGTTAGCCAACCTTTATACAACGCAGCCAACTGGAGCAGCTACGAACAAGGACAAAAACAATCTGCTCTAGCACAAGCTCAACTCAACGCCGCTGAACAAGACCTGATGGTGCGGGTGAGCCAAGCCTACTTTGATGTACTGGCATCCACTGACAGCCTGACTTTTGTAAGAAGCCAAAAAACGGCTGTTTCAGAGCAATTGGCTTTTGCTAAACGTAACTTTGAGGTAGGTACATCCACCATTACCGACACCCGAGAAGCGCAGGCACGATTTGACTTAGTAGTTGCACAAGAACTGGCAGCAGAAAACGACCTACTGGTAAAAACCATGGCACTAACCCAATTGGTGGGGTTAACACAAGCCAAACCCCATGCCTTGTCAGCACCATTAGCTCTTAAACCATTGGAACCCACCGATGTCAATCTCTGGTTGGATCAAGCCATGTCCAACAGCCCTGCCCTGCAACAACTGCATATTGCACTAGATGTTGCCAAGCTGGAAACCAGCAAAGCTGAAGCCGGCCACAAACCCACACTTGACTTGAGCGGGAGCTACTCTGCCATTAACAACAACGGCACTGCCACTGCGCCAAACATAGATTCTCGAATTAACAAAACGGAAATTGGTCTAACTTTTAAACTACCTTTATTTGCTGGGTTTTCAGTGCAAAACAAGGTCAAAGAAACTTTGGCGTTAGAAGACAAAGCCCGGTCTGATCTGCTGGCTTCGCAGCGCGCCGTGGCACAATCTACACGCACAGCTTTTTTTGGTGTGCAATCATTACAAGCTCAGGTTCAAGCCTTTGAGGCCGCAGAAGCATCCAGCCAAAGTGCCTTGGATGCCAATAAGTTGGGCTATCAGGTGGGGGTTCGCATCAATATTGATGTACTCAACGCACAAAGCCAGCTCTTTGACACCAAGGCCAAATTGGCCAAAGCTCGCTACGATGTGCTCATGGGTGGTTTAAAACTGCGCCAAGCCGCGGGCATCTTGAAGATGGAAGACCTGCAAGCCATCAACGCCCAGTTAGTGCAGTAAAGTTGCCCGCAGGTCAGCCACCGTGCGCTTTGCCGCACCACGGTGCAGCCCCACCCACTGCAGCGCCGCCGCTCTCATAGGCAGTAGTTTTTCAGGATGTTGCACCCGCTCATAAACACGCTCTAAGGCTGCTTGTAAGTCTTGGCACTGCAGGGCAGCACCTAGCGCAACCGCAGTCTCGGTTGCCTCGGCAAAATTAAATGTATGCGGCCCTGCCACTACAGGGCAAGCGCAGGCGGCGGCCTCAATCAGGTTTTGCCCGCCCAGCGGTGCAAAGCTGCCGCCTAGTAAAGCCATATCAGCCAAGCCGTAGTACAGCGCCATTTCGCCTAATGAATCACCCAGCCAAATGGTTGGCTGATCGGTAGGTGGCGCATCTCCCCACTGGCTGCGGCGCGACACAGCATAACCAGCTTTTTGCCACAGCTGCGCTACTTCGTCAAAGCGCTGAGGATGGCGCGGCACTATCAACCACTGCACTGTGTCTGCCCCTATTTTTGACCCGAACGTTGCGAGTTGCTCAATGAGCATTTGCTCTTCGCCCTCGCGCGCGCTCGCGAGCATCACCACGGGCTTGCCAACGGCTTTATTCCATTGCTGGCCCCGCTCCCACTGGGCAGCGTCAGGCAATACATCGTATTTAAAGTTACCCATCACCCCACGCACTGTGGCACCCAGCAAGCTGAAGCGTTTGGAATCGTCTTCAGACTGTGCCCACACTCCCGCGAGCGCCCGGAATGCCGGCTTTGCCAGCCAACCCATGCGTTGCGCCGCAAGCAGCGATTTTTCGCTTAATCGCCCATTTACCAAGCACAAAGGCACTCCTGCTGCCTTGCAGGCTGCAGCCCAGTTGGGCCAAACTTCGGTTTCCATCAGCAAACCAATGCGCGGTTGAAAGTGCTTTAAAAAACGCTGAACTGCGCCCGGTGTGTCCCACGGCTGCCACACCTGAACATCGCCGGGTTGTAACAAACTTTGACCCTGCGCGCGCCCTGTGGCTGTGCCATGGGTGAGCAACAAGCGCATACCAGGCAGTTGCGCACGCAATTGCTGAACCAATGCTGCAGCAGCACGTGTCTCGCCCAATGAGACTGCGTGCACCCACACCAAATCATGCCTGCTGGCCGCAGGAATATTTTGCTCAGAGTAATCACCCAAGCGCTCGGCAATGTTGGTGCCATACAGCGGCTCCGCTACAGCACGGCGTAGTAATTTGCGGCGCAGCAAAGGCTGCAATAGCCACATAACCACCGAATATAGCCAGCGCATCAATGCTGCCTTGATAGTGGTGCTACTGCCAGCCACGACTGCCATACCTGCTCTAAGGTAGGATAAGGGGTTGCAAAGATGCTTTTTTGCAATGGGCAGTCTTGCGGTCCGGT